>SLIS01000477.1 GCA_007135505.1 Halovivax sp. | reverse complement strand
GTGAGATCGAACTCGGTCTGGAGGTCGTCCAGTAAGTTTAGGACCTGCGCCTGCACCGAGACGTCCAGCGCCGAGGTCGGCTCGTCCAGGACGACGAACTCGGGTTCGAGCGCGAGTGCGCGAGCGATGCCGATTCGCTGGCGCTGTCCGCCCGAGAACTCGTGGGGGTAGCGGTCGACCTGGTCCGCCGAGAGGCCGACGCGCTCAAGGAGGTTGCGGACCCGCTCGCGGCGTTCGTCCGGCGTTCCGATGTCGTGGATGTCGAATGGTTGTCTGACGATCTCCCCGACCGTCATCCGCGGATCCAGACTCGAGAACGGATCCTGGAAGACGACCTGGGCGTCCCGTCGAAACGCAGTGAGCTCGTCGCCGTCCAGCTCGTAGACGTTCCGGCCGTCGAACTCGACGCGCCCGCCGGTCGGCTCCTGCAGACGAAGGAGAGTCTCACCGGCCGTCGACTTCCCGCAGCCCGACTCGCCGACCAGCCCGAGCGTCTCGCCTTCGTAGATATCGAGGCTCACGCCGTCGACCGCGCGAACGGCGACCGGATCGTCCCCGAGCAGGCGATCGAGTATCGAGTCTTGCTCCCAGAAGTACTTCTCGAGATCGGCGACACGTACCAGCGGTTCCTCGCCGGTTCGTTCGGGTTCGCCCGCCGCGTGTTCGTCGGTGCTCGCCGATCGTCGGTTCGTCTCGTCCGTGCTCATCGCGACTCACCGTCCGTCGTTCCCTCGGGGGAATCGTCAGTTCGAGCCCGGTTGTGCCGTCCGCCGCCGTCGGCGTGGGACCGTTCGATCGGCCGGGATCGGCCGTCGTCGCCGTCCGCGGACGACGCGTCCTCGAAGTACCCCTCCGGCAGCGCCCGCGACTCGTCGTAGGTCCGCTCCCCGAGGTAGCACTTCGCGGCGTGGCCCTCGCTGCCCGGGACGTCGAAATCTGGCGGGTCTTCGAGGCACTCCTCCATCGCCTTCGGACACCGGTCCGCGAAGTAACAGCGGTCGCCCAGCTCGTGGTCGAGCAGGCCCGATACGTTGCCGGGGATCGGCTGGAGGCGGTCCGCGACGCCCTCGAGATCCGGAACGCTTCCCAGGAGCCCTTGCGTGTACGGGTGCACCGGATCGTAAAAGATGTCCTCGAGGGTGCCGCGCTCGACGATCTCGCCGGCGTACATCACGCCCACTCGGTCGCACATTCGGGCGATGACGCCGAGGTTGTGCGTGATTAACAGGATCGTCATCCCCGTCTCCTCCTGAATGTCGGTGAGCAAGTCGAGAATCTGGGCCTGGATAGTGACGTCCAGTGCCGTCGTCGGCTCGTCGGCGATCAGCACGTCCGGCTCGCCGGCCAACGCCTGGGCGATCATCGCCCGCTGGAGCATCCCGCCCGAGTACTCGTGGGGATACTCGTCGGCGCGAAGCTGCGCGTCCGGAATCCCGACCGTCTCGAGCAGTTCGATCGCGCGCTCTCGGCTCGATTCGGTGACGTACTCCCGCACTCCGGAGACCGTGCTCAGGAGGAACTGGCCGAGGCCGTACCCCTGTGTCCGTGACGCGACCGAGCGGGGGTTCGCCCGCGCCCGCTGTTGGACCTCGACCGCCTCGGCGATCTGCTCGCCGACGGTGAGCGACGGATTGAAGCTGCTCATCGGGTCCTGGAAGATCATGGCGAAGTGAGTCCCTCTGAGCGAGCGTCGGAGGTTCGACGGGAGCGCTTGCAGATCGACGTAGTCGCCGTCGACCGCAGCCGGTCGGTCCGCCGTCACGGTGCTCGCCAGTTCGGAATCTCGATACCAGATCTCGCCGGCGGTAATCCGGCCGGGTGACTCGAGTAGTCCGAGCACCGACCGCGCGGTGACGCTCTTGCCGGAGCCGGACTCGCCCACGATACCGAACACTTCGCCGTCGCTCACGTCGAAATTCAGATCTTCGACGGCGTTCACTTGGCCTTCTTCGGTGAAGAATCGGGTCTTGAGTCCGCGGACGCGCAGCAGTGGCGTTCCGCTCATCTCACATCCCTCCCCCGTGTTCGCCCTCGATCCCCGGGTCGAGGGAGTCTCGGAGCCAGTCGCCCAGCAGATTGATCCCGACCACCGTCAGCACGATGGCGAGCCCCGGGATGCTGGCGATCCACCACGACGTCGCCAGATAGTCCCGCCCCTGTGCGATGTCGAAGCCCCACGAGAGGGTCGTGCCGGAGAACCCGAGGAACGAGAGCGAGCTTTCGAGGAGGATGATCGCCGCGACCTGGATCGTCGCGAGCACGATGATCGGTGTGAGACTGTTGGGCAGGACGTGGCGGCGAAGGATCGTCCGGTCACTCGCGCCGAGGCTTCGAGCCGCTTTGACGTACTCCTCTTGCCTTATAGACAGTGCCTCGCCCCTGGCGATTCGGGCGAACCAGACCCAGTTAACGATCCCGACGACGAGTGTCAGCGTCACGGGAAACGCGAACGTCGCCGGCATGTCTCCGACGAGTCCCGCGGCGACGAAGGGGTCGGGTATCCGTATCGTGGCCGGGCCGAACAGCCCGATCAGCGAGATCGCCAGCACGAGCGCCGGGAACGCGAGCATGACGTCCGCGAAACGCATGAGGGAGTCGTCGACCCGACCGCCGTAGTAGCCCGCGACCAGCCCCACGCTCACGCCGGTGGCGACGGCGATCCCGGTTCCGACGATCCCGACCAGCAGCGACGTTCGAGCGCCGAAGAGCACCCGCGAGAGGAGGTCCCGGCCGAGCGCGTCGGTTCCGAGCGGGTGTTCAATCGTTCCCACGGTCGTCGTCTGGACGGTTTCGCGCTCACCATCGACCATGCGGAACTCCTCGGAGGTGTCGCTCACCCACATGGGAGGGAGGTTCGACTCGTCGAGATCCTGTTCCGTCGGATCGTGGGGCGCGAGAAACGGTGCAAAGATCGCCGTGAGGAAAACGAGGACCACGAGGAACAACCCGATTTTCGCCAGGATGCTCCGGCTGAACTCGCTTTTGAGGCTGCGCCGGACGCGATCCGAGATCATCCGCGCTCACCTCGAGTCATTCGTAACTCACCTTCGGATTGAGGTAGGTGTACAGCGCGTCGACGGCGATGTTGATGATCACAAATCCGACGCCGATAATGATGAGCGCCCCCTGGATGATCGGCCAGTCGCGGACGTCGATCGCGTTAATGATGAGCGTCCCGAGCCCCGGCCAGTTGAAGACGAACTCGGTGATCACCGCCCCGCCGATGAGCGTTCCGAGCTGGAGCCCGAGGACGGTGATGATCGGAATCATGGTGTTTCGAAGGACGTGTTTGTACCTGACGAGCGTCTCCGGGAGCCCCTTCGCCCGCGTGGACTGGACGTAGGATTGGCTCAGTTCGTCGATCATACCGCTCCTGGTTAGCCGGACGATCATCGCGGTGAAGTACGTCCCGAGGGTGATCGCCGGGAGGATGATGTGGGCGAGCCACGTCCGGATCCCCTGGACCTCGAGCTGGAAGACGAGCATCTCCAGCGCTGGCAAGAGTCCGATCGGTCGCCGGCTCGTCGGCAGTATTCCGAGGCTCACCGAGACGAGCAGGATCAGCATGATGCCGAGCCAGAAGTTCGGGGTGCTGATCCCGACCAGCGAGAACCCCGTCGCGGTGTAGTCCGCGGGCTTGTGCCGCCGCGTCGCGCTGACGACGCCCAGCGGGATGGAGATGATGATGGCGACCACGGTGGAGACGACCGCCAGTTCGACCGTCGCGGGAAGCCTGGCGAAGATGATCGAACTCGCCGGCTGCGATCGGAGGTACGAGTAGCCCATGTCCCCT
>SLIS01000237.1 GCA_007135505.1 Halovivax sp. | reverse complement strand
GACATCCACCAGACCGCCAAAGAGGCCGCTGAAGTCTTCCAATCCGGTGGCGGCGTAGGGTATGCGTTCTGGCAACTGCGTCCCTACGGTGACTCAGTCGGCTCGACCGGCGGGATCGCGAGCGGTCCGATCACCTTCATGCGCACCTACGACCAGCTTTGCGAGACGATCGCCCAGGGCGGGAAACGCCGCGGCGCGCAGATGGCCGTCATGCGCGTCAGCCACCCCGACGTGATCGAGTTCATCCACGCGAAGAACAAGGACGTCAGCCTCGCCCACACGCTCAAGCTCAACGACCCCGACGATTACACCTACACCAGCTTCGCCGAAGCGCTCGACGAAGCTCGCGAGTTGATCGACGACGACGGCCGGGTGCCCAAACACCTGCGCAACGCCGTCGAGGGTCACCTTTCGAACTTCAACATCTCCGTCGGCGTCACCGACGCGTTCATGGACGCGGTCAACGCCGACGACGAGTACACGTTCACCAACCCGCGCACGGGCGCACCCCACATCGCCACCGACGAGACCGCCGAGATGTACGCCCGCTACGACCTCGAGGAGTACGTCACCGTGGGTGAGCCACTCACACTCCCCGCGCGCGTCGTCTGGGATCGGATCGTCACCGGGGCGCACGAAAACGGCGAACCGGGCGTCGTCTTCCTCGAGCGGATGAACGCCGAACACAGCTTCGACGTCGACGAACACCCCGAGTATCAGATGCTCGCAACTAATCCTTGTGGAGAACAACCACTTATGGAGAATGAAAGCTGCAACCTCGGCCACATCAACCTCTCCACCATCGTCGACGACGCCGCCGACGAGCGCGACTGGCGCGACTGGCAATCCCGCCACGCCAGCTACGATGGCGACGGCTACCACGACCTCGAAGCCGACGTGGCCACGTTCCTCGGCCAGGCGATCGACTGGGACGAGTTCGACGATCGCATCCACTGGGCGACCCGGTTCCTCGACAACGTCGTCACGATGAGTGATTTCCCCGTCGAGGCGATCACCGACACCGTCCGCGACAACCGCAAAATCGGCCTCGGTATCATGGGCCTCGCGCAGTTGTACGTCCAACTCGGCGTGCGCTACGGCTCCGAGGTCGGCAACGAGATCGCGCGCCAACTCATGCGCCACATCAACCACGAGGCCAAATGGACCAGTCACCTGCTGGCCGACACGCGCGGGGCGTTCCCCAACTGGGCCGACTCGAAGTACGCCGACCCCGTGCGCTACCGCGAGTGGTTCGAACACCAGACCGGCCTCGTCGCCGACGAGTGGACCGACGGCTTCCCCATCCGCAATCACAACGTCACCACGATCGCCCCCACTGGCACGTGTTCGATGCTCGCCGATACGTCTGGCGGCTGTGAACCGATCTACAACGTGGCGTACTACAAGAACGTCACCGACGACGTGCAAGGCGACGAGATGCTCGTCGAGTTCGATTCGTACTTCCTGCGAACGCTGGAGGCCAACGACATTGACGTCGACTCGGTCAAGGCCGAAGCCGCCGCGTTGATGGCCGATAACGCCTTCGATGGCGTGACCTCGCTCGACACGGTGCCCGACGCGATCGGTGAGCTGTTCGTCACCACCGATCAGGTCACCGCCGAGCAACACGCCGCCGTCCAGTGCGCCTGTCAGGAGGGCGTCGATTCGGCGATCTCGAAGACGGTCAACGCGCCGTCAGATGCCACGCGCGAGGACACCCGCCGCGTCTTCGAGTGGGTGTACGACAACGGGGGCAAAGGCGTCACCTACTACCGCGATGGCACCCGCTCGAAACAGGTGCTGACGACGCGGGCGGATAACGCCGCCTACGCCGACGACGCCGACAGCGCCGCCGAGCTACACGACGTGATCGATGAGACGTTCGGCTCGCTCGATGCGTTCCTCGACCGACTGGGCGTGAGCGCGACGGCCAACGCCGAGACGCTGGCGGCCGAGGTGATCGAGACCGAACCCCGCTTTGCCGAAAAGCGCCCGCGTCCCGCGGCACTGGCGGGCGTAAGTCAGCGCATCGAGACGGGCTACGGCAAGGTGTACGTGACGATCAACGCCGACCCGGAGACGGGCGAGCCGTTCGAGTTGTTCGCGAACATCGGCCACTCCGGTGGCTTTACCAACTCGTTCACCGAGGCGCTGGCGAAGACGATCTCCGTGGCGCTGCGCTCGGGCGTCGATCCCGACGAACTCGCGGGCGAACTCTGTGGAACGCGAAGCCCGAAGGTAAGCTGGGATCGCGCCCAACCCATCCAGTCGATACCGGATGCGATCGGGCGGGCGCTCCGGCGCTACCTCGACGACGATCTGGAGACGACCACCCGGCCCACCGTCCCCGTGGAGGGTGCTGACGGGCCCGCAGTCGAGCCGGAGACTGATGGGGGCGGTACCGCCCTCGAATCCGCTGGAGCGCCCCCACGGGGCGCTGGGGACGCCACAGATGAATTGATCGCGGCGGGTGAGTCACCCGAGTGTGCTGACTGTGGCTCGATGTCGTTGTACTACGTCGAGGGCTGTAAGACGTGTCAGAACTGCGGCTTTAGCGAGTGTGGGTGATCTCGATGGGTGACGCCCTCGACCGGATCGGGTCCGACACGGGCGCGGTCGGCACCGCCGCGGATGCGTTCGTCGGGCGCGCCCTCGCCGACGACGAGGTGATCCTCGCGTTCACCGGGCGGATCGGCGCGACGCCGTACTTCCGATTCACGCCGTATCACAACAACGACGGCGTGCGCGTCCACCACTGGACGTGTCTGTCGGTCACCGCACGGGCCATGCCCGGTCGGGCACTGTTGTTCCGCCCCGTGTTGATCGAAGCGAGCGATTCGGACGACTACCCACTCCGGCACTTCTCGACCGAGTGGGTGCGCGGCGAGGCGCGCAAGGCGCGCAGTCTGACGCTGTTCGATGCGGCGGATACGCCGTTCGCCAATGGAGCGTACCGCTACGAGTGGGGTGAACGCGATGAGTGACGTCACCCAGCGGTCGGTGTACGAGTGGCTCATCGAGAACGGTCCCGCCGACCTGGACGAGATCGCGCGTGGGATTCGACCCTACGCCTACTGTGAGGCGTGCGATCGTGAACACGACGCCTCGTCAACGTCGGAGGAAGTCGGGTCGGCAGTCCGATCGATGTACCCATCGGGCCACGTCAGCCTCACGAGCGACCGGAAGTGGGACGCCGTCGAGGGCGTGCTCCCACCGGATGCGCCGGGTGAGTTGCCATGAAAACCTACCCGAAGGTGCGCCACGCGGATCACCGCTCGGTGCGCGGGCTGTTCGCCAACACCGATCACGATCTCGTCATCACCGAAAAATTCGACGGTAACAACGTTCGCGTCACCGCCGACGACGACGAGTTAGTCTTCGGCTCGCGCCGCACCATCCTCGGCTCCGACCCCGACGAGGTGGGTGAGATGTTCGAGGACGTGGCGCGTTATCTCACCGAGCGCCTCGACGCCAGCGCGCTCGAAACGATCGCGGGTGCCTACCTCGCTGATACGGTCGTCCTCTTTGGCGAGAACGCCGTCCAGCATACGATCACCGAGTACGATTGGGACGCCGTTCCCCAGTTCCAACTGTTCGACGTGTGGGCCGAGCGCACGACCGACGACCGCGACAGCGGCTGGTTGCCGTGGGATGGTGTCCGCGCCGTTGCAACGTATCTCGGCCTGACGACGGTGCCCATCGTCGAGCGCACCACGGTGGGTGAGTTCGACATCGACGACTTCGAGATCCCACCCTCGGTGTATCGCCCCGACGAGGGGCCTGCCGAGGGGGT
>SLIS01000247.1 GCA_007135505.1 Halovivax sp. | reverse complement strand
GGCCGGCGATAGCCCGAACGTTCGCGATACGCCGGGTCGCTCCGCGGCCCTCGATCGAAACGCGACTTCGCGGACCGAGAGGACACATCAAAGTACGGGCCCCCCGAACGGGTCGATATGTACGATCGAATCAAGGGCTTTCGTGATTTCTATCCCGAGGAGATGGCGGCCCGCCGGGCGACCATCGACGAACTGGAGGGGACGGCCCGCCGGTACGGCTTTCGCGAGATTGCGACGCCGACGCTCGAACGGGCGGAGATATGGACGGACAAGAGCGGCGACGAAATCGTCGAGGAGTTGTACGCGTTCGAGGACCAGGGTGGCCGCCACGTGACGATGGTGCCGGAACTCACGCCGACCGTCGCCCGGATGGTCGTCGCCAGGCAGCAGGCCCTCTCGAAGCCGATCAAGTGGTTCTCGACGCGGCCCTTCTGGCGCTACGAACAGGTCCAGCAGGGCCGCCAGCGTGAGTTCTACCAGACCAACGTGGACATCTTCGGGTCGGCCGAACCCGAGGCGGACGCCGAGATTCTCGCCTGGGCCGGCGACGCCCTGACGGGGCTCGGGTTGACGAGCGAGCACTTCGAATTTCGAGTCTCTCACCGCGACGTCCTCGGCGGCTTGCTCGAAGAGTACGCCACCGACGCGGGAGGCGACGTCGACGTCGAGGCGGCGATCCGCGCGGTCGACAAGTCGAACAAGATCGCCCGAACCGAGTACCTGGGACTGCTCGAAGGTGCCGGCCTGACCGATTCGCAGGCCGAATCGTTCGCCGGGTTGATCGAGCGGAACGATCTCCACGCCGTGCTCGCTCACACCGACTCCGAAGACGTCACCGCGGCGGTCGAGAACCTCCAGGCCGTCCTCGCCGCGGCCGAGGACTTCGGCGTTCGAGAGCACTGTACGGTCTCGCTCGAGACCGCCCGCGGACTCGATTACTACACCGGGGTCGTCTTCGAGTGTTTCGACTCCGCGGGCGAGGTTTCGCGGTCGATCTTCGGCGGCGGTCGCTACGACGACCTCATCGAATCCTTCGGCGGTCAGCCGACTCCCGCGGTCGGGGTGGCACCGGGGTACGCCACGCTCACGTTGCTCTGTCAGCGTGCCGGCGTCTGGCCCGAGGAGGGACTCGCGACCGACTACTACGTCCTCCGGGTCGGCGATACTCGGCCGACGGCCGCCCACATCGCCCGCGAGCTCCGCGCGAAGGGCCACGTCGTCGAGTCCGACGTCGCCGGGCGGTCGTTCGGCGCCCAGATGAACTACGCCGACTCGATCAACGCGGAGACGGTCGTCATCGTCGGCGAACGGGACCTCGCGAACGGTGAGGTGACGGTGAAGGACATGGAGACCGGTGACCAGGCCGCCGCCCCCGTCGACGACTTCCCCGGCGATCGCGAGCGGCCGACGATCGCGGACTTCGAGTAGCGAGCGGTCCCAAACCCGACCGAGCGGAGTCTACCGATCCCGTTCGACAAGCGTTCCGCTAGCGTCCGATTCGGCCGGTTCGGCCAGTAACGGCGACGGCGCCTCGTCGGTCTCGATCGGGGCGTGACCGGTCTCGACGTGGTGGTCGATCATCGCGCGATTCAGGTCGCCTCTGGTCGTGTCCGGTCCCGTCTCGCAGGACCAGCCACAGACCTCGCAGTAGGCAGTAGTCACGGCTTACCTCGTCGTAACCGCCCGAAGACGGTCAGTTGACGGCTGTACTGAGACACACATTTTAGTCGCCCGGAACCACTCGCCGACACGTAATAATTCCTACGTCACTCGCGTTCAGCGGAGAGTTTTGTGGGTTCGTCCCGCAACCAGGACTATGTCCGCGACCGACGCCCCCGGAATGGGGATCGGAACCTACGACGTCGACCCGCCTCGCTGCCAGGCCGCCGTAGCGACGGCGCTCCGACTCGGCTATCGCCACGTCGACACCGCCGAACTGTACGAGAACGAACGCGCCGTGGGCGCCGCGCTCGAGGCAACCAGCGTAGCAGGGACGGCGACCGACGATCGGCGACCCGCCGTCGATCCCGACGACGTCTTCGTCGCGACCAAAGTCCACTCGGCGAACCTCGCTTACGAGGACGTCATCGCCGCCGCCGAGCGCAGCCGCGAGCGACTCGGCGTCGAGCGAATTGACTGCCTGTACGTCCACTGGCCGATCCGGGCGTACGACCCGGCGGAGACGCTGGCCGCCTTCGACGAGCTGGTCGACCGCGGCTCGATCCGACACGTCGGCCTCTCGAACTTCACGCCGGCCATGCTCGAGGAAGCCCTCGATCACCTCGAGGCTCCGCTCTACGCCCACCAGGTCGAGTGTCATCCGCTGCTCCAGCAGGACGAACTCCGCGAGCTGGCGCGATCGACGGGCCACCACCTCGTCGCCTACTCGCCGCTCGCCAAGGGGGCGGTCCACGACGTGCCGGTCGTCCGGGAGATCGCTGCGAAACACGGCGCGACGCCGGCGCAGGTTAGCCTCGCGTGGGCCCTCGCCCAGGACGGCGTCGTCCCGATCCCGAAGTCGACCTCGCGTCGCCACCTCCGTGAAAACCTGGCCGCCCGGGCGCTCACGCTCGATTCGGACGATCTCGCGCGTCTCGACGCGATCGAGGCCGAACGGCGGTGTGTCGACTTCCCCGACGCGCCGTGGAACGCGACGTAAACGACCGCCGCGTCTCCGACGACCGGCTCCCCGACACCGCACCATTAACACCGCAGTCGGTGTACGCCGTCCGATGGCCGACACGCCACCGAACGTCCTGCTCCTGCTCACCGACCAGGAGCGCTACGACGTGACCGCTCCCGACGGGCCACCCGTCGAGACGCCGGCGATCGATCGCCTCGCCGCCGAGGGAATGCGCTTTACGGGCGCCGTTACCCCGATCAGCATCTGCACGAGTGCGCGAGCGTCCTTGCTCACCGGCCAGTTTCCCCACGGCCACGGGATGGTGAACAACAGCCACGAGGCCGACGCGATCCAGTCGAACCTCGACCCCGAGCTGCCGACGTTCTCCGAACAACTGGTCGACGGTGGCTACGATTGTACCTACACCGGCAAGTGGCACGTCGGGCACGATCGGACGCCCGAATCGGTCGGGTTCTCCTACCTCGGCGGCAGCGACGTCCACCACGACGACATCGACGACGACTTCGCGCGCTACCGGACCGAGGAACTGGGCGTCCCGCTGGGTGAAGTCGAGTTCTCGGACGCGGTTTACACCGGCGGCGAGGACGGGACGCTGGTGGCGGCCACCACGCCGGTCGGCGTCGAGGCGACGCGGGCGTACTTTCTCGCCCAGCGGACGATCGACGCCATCGAAGCCCGCGGGGATGACAGGTCGCAGCCGTTCTTCCACCGGGCGGACTTCTACGGGCCACACCACCCCTACGTGGTGCCGGAACCCTACGCCTCGATGTACGACCCCGCCGACGTCGAGCTGCCGGCGAATTACGCCGAGACGTTCGCCGGCAAGCCGCGCGTCCAGGAACTGTTTCTCACCTACCGCGGCGTCGCGAAATTCGACCGGTCGACCTGGCGAGAGGTGCTCGCGAAGTACTGGGGGTTCGTCTCGCTGATCGACGACCAGATCCAGCGCGTGCTCGAGGCGCTGGCGGCGGCGGGTCTCGCAGACGAGACGGTCGTCGTCCACACGTCCGACCACGGCGACTTCGTCGGCGGCCACCGACAGTTCAACAAGGGGCCGCTGATGTACGACGACACCTACCGTATTCCGTTGCAGGTGCGCTGGCCCGGCGTCGTCGAACCGGGATCGGTCTGTGACGCGCCTGTTCACCTCCACGATCTGGCGGCGACGTTCCTC
>SLIS01000087.1 GCA_007135505.1 Halovivax sp. | reverse complement strand
TTCGACGACTCGGCGGAATCACCGGAATTCGACGTCCCGGTAGCGCCCGAGGAGTCGTAGGGGTCGGCCGGCCTGATCTCGGTGAGCGTCTGGATCAACTTGGGTGCGTGGCTCTTCAGCGAGACGCCCATGACGTAGGTGACGGCGGTAAACCCGATCGCGTAGAGGCCGACGACGTACAGCGTGTAATCGTTGCCGTGGCCGTACCAGTCACCCGGGTACGCCAGGAGGAACGCGAACGTGGCGACGGCCGTGACGCCCACGCCGCCGACCGCGATCCGGAGTGTCTCTCGCTCGGGTTGCAGGAGCACCGCGATCGAGAGGATGACGACCGGCGCCGCGAGCATACTCGGAGCGTAGGCGAACTGGACCCACGTGTAGAACTCGTCTCCGCTCGCGAACGCGAAGCTCCCGATGAACACGATCAGTGCGAGCGCCGCGAGACCGATTCCCGCGAGGAACAGTTGCAACCCGACCTGTACGTTTCGCTGTTTGTCGAATTCGCGCATGAAGCGCCGGTAGCGAATGACAGGTTCCCAGTCCGGTATCCACTTCGATTCCATATCGGTCCACTCCGTTCGATCGTTATCATTGTTTGGGTCAAGAGGGTATAAGGTGACAATTTATTAACGACCCGACGGCTCCTCGGATGGAACCGATCCGCGTCCCGCAGCGACGGCGCACGACCGGATACGGGTCGTTTTCACAACCGAAGCCCGCGACCGACCAGGGACCAGGACGGCGGGACGCAGTCTCCAGTGACCCGGTCCGACCTGGTGCGTCGGCTCGCATCTACCGGTGTCGATCCGCGGAGATACAGGGGAACCGAGTCCAATGTCGGGTCCGGGCGATATCCGGTTCGTGGTACTCACGGGCTGGCAACTGGATCACCACCCACGGGCGCTGGCACCTGGATCAGTACTCCGTGATCGGTGCGTCGGGAATCGAACTCCCGAGCGATGGCGCATCTATCGATCCGTTCAATTAACTTACGTCCGGCGTCGAGTACGGCTACGCATGAGCGAATCGCTTCCCGAGGACCAGTCTCCCGAACCGATCACGACGGATTCGATCGCGAGCGATCTGCGAGCCCTCGGCGTCGAGGCCGGACAGACACTGCTCGTCCACGGGTCCCTCTCCGCACTCGGCTGGGTCTGTGGCGGCGGTCCCGCCGTCGTCGACGCACTCCAGCGAGTCGTCGGCGAGGACGGCACCATCGTGATGCCGACGCACTCGCCCGGTAACATGGATCCCGCGGACATGGGGAACCCGCCGGTTCCCGACTCGTGGTACGACACCATCCGCGAGGCGATGCCCCCGTACCGTCCGGACGTAACGCCGACCCAGGGGATGGGCGCCATCGCCGAGTGCTTTCGCTCCTGTCCGGGCGTCCGCCGGAGCGACCATCCCCAGCACTCGTTCGCCGCGTGGGGTGGCGATGCCGGGTTCGTCACCGAGGCGCACTCGCTCGAGTACTCGCTCGGCGAGGACTCGCCACTGGCCCGCGTCTACGAACTCGACGGCGACGTCCTGTTCCTGGGGACCACCCACGCGACGAACACCTCCTTTCACCTCGCCGAGTATCGTGCCGACCTCGACCTCGGTACGCAAACGGAGGCCGGCGCGGTGCTCGTCGACGGGAAACGCGAGTGGCGCCGCTGGGAGGACCTCGACATCACCGACGAGGACTTCCCGGACTGCGGTGACGCGTTCGAGCGCGAGTGTCCCGACGCCGTCACGTCCGGCACCGTCGGTGTCGGCGAGGCCACGCGCTTCTCACAGCCGCGAGCGGTGGACTTCGCGATCGAGTGGTTCGAGGCCAACAGGGGGCGATAGTTGCGACGGAGCGACCGTCCAATCGCCGGAGACGTGACGAGTCGACGCTCCAGTATTCGTCGTTCAGCGCGTGTTCTCGGCGATCGAAGTCGACGAAATTACGCTTCGATTTCGCCCGCCGGAAGGCTCGGACCGGCCGTTCCCGCCCGAAGCCACTGGTCGATCCGCACCGACATGGTGCGTCACTCCACGGAACGACCCGACGAACGAACCACGCTCGACGAACCGAACCATGCCTGACGAGTCGAGCCACGCCAGACGAACCGAACTACCCGTGTCGGCCGACCGAGCACCCGGTTCGATCGAGTCCGTGCGAGCAGCTCCCGTCCGCGTTAACCACTTTCGATTACTATTGAGTGCTAATACCTAACACATCGCGGACTGTACTAGCTGGGGACGAAACTATGACCGATATCGGTGGATTCCACGACTCCGTCGCCCGAATCGACCTCTCCGAGGGGTCGGTCGCGTACGAGTCGATCGACGACGAGGACGCGAGAAAGTACATCGGCGCCCGCGGGCTCGGCGTCAAGTACGTGTTCGAGGCGGGGCCGGACGTCGACCCGCTCGGCCCGAACAACCCGCTCGTATTCATGAACGGCGCGCTCACCGGCACGCAGGTGACGATGAGCGGACGGATTGCCGTCTGCACGAAATCGCCGCTGACCGGCACCGTCACCGACAGCCACCACGGCGGCTGGTCGGGCGCACGACTCAAGTGGGCCGGGTTCGACGGCCTGATCTTCGAGGGACAGGCCGACGAACCCGTCTACGCCTACGTCGAGGACGGCGAGATCGAGCTCCGCGATGCCGGCCACCTCTGGGGCGAGGGCTTTCACGACGCCCGCGACACCCTCGAAGCGGAGGTCGACGGCACCTACGGCCAGAACCTGAGCGTCATGGGGATCGGCCCCGGCGCGGAGAACGAGGTCCGCTTCGGGTGCATCGTCAACGAGGACGACCGGGCCTCCGGTCGCGGCGGGACCGGCTGCGTGATGGGCTCGAAGAACCTCAAGGCCGTCGTCGTGAAGGCCACGACGGACATGCCGGCGCCCGCTGACCCGGAGACGTTCGCTGAAGGACACGAGCAGGCGATGACCGCCATCGTCGAGTCCGAGATCACCGGCCCCAACGAGGGCGGGCTGTCGGTGTACGGCACGAACGTCCTGATGAACCTCACCGAGGAGATGGACGGGCTGCCGACGGCCAACGGCCGCTACACCAGCACGAAGAGCGCGGGCGAGGCCTTCGGCGTCGACATCGACTCCGAGCGCGTCTCCGGCGAGACCGTCCGGGAGGAGATCCTCGTGGACGAACCCACCTGTCACTCCTGTCCCGTCGCCTGCAAGAAGGAAGTCGAGGCCAGCTACCTGCACAAGGGCGAGGAGATGAACGTCCGCATGGAGAGCTTCGAGTACGAACCCGCGTTCACCCTCGGGCCGAACTCGATGAACGACGACAAGGAGTCCATCGCGGTGATGATCGACCGTTGTAACGACCTCACCATCGACGCCATCGAGACCGGCAACATGCTCGCGATGGCGATGGAGATGACCGAGGACGGTCGACTCGGCGCGGACGACGAGTACGACGTCGACGGCATCGACTGGGGCGACGACGAGGCGATGATCGACGTCATCGAGCTGATCGGCCGCCGCGAGGACGTCGGCGACCTGCTCGCCGAAGGCGCGGCCCGCGTCGCCGAGCGCAAGGACGCCCACGACAACTCGATCGCGGTGAAAGGCCAGACGATCCCCGCGTACGACCCCCGGTGCATGAAGGGCATGGGCATCGCCTACGCCACGTCGAACCGCGGGGCCTGTCACCTGCGGGCGTACACCCCGGCCGCCGAGATTCTGGGCGTGCCGGAGAAGGTCGACCCCTACGACTGGGAGGGCAAGGGCGAACTCACCGCCGCCTTCCAGGACCTCCACGCCGTCTCCGACAGCTTCGACATCTGCAAGTTCAACGCCTTCGCCGAGGGCATCGAGGAGTACGTCCTCCAGT
>SLIS01000120.1 GCA_007135505.1 Halovivax sp. | reverse complement strand
GGACGTGGCAGTCGGCCCAGTATCGGATCCGGCCGCGGGATCGTTCGTCGACGGGGAGGAGGGTTCCGATCCGCTGGAGGGCATTACTAGAACCTACAGTAAAGAACCCGTTAAAATTTTTGTGCTACGTTGCCAGATTCGCCTTTCTTCATACACGTTTGGCGGGGTCCGGTTCCGTTTGATCGGACGTTTAGTTCCTTCCCGCTGGTTTTGGTTCCCTTCGGCTGGTGTGTAGTTCGTCCCATCGTGGCGTTTCGCGGCCGTCCTCGTCCGGCAAGCGAGTTCGATATCTCGTTCGATTGCCATTCTCACCCCTGTTGTCACTCGTTCGAACCCGCCGGCAGTCTCCCGGCCACCGCGAGCACCGCCAGTCCGACCGTGAGCGCGCCGGTCGCGAGTGCCAGTCCGGCGAAGACAGTGTCGAAGTCCACGCCGGCATCGACGAGAGCGCCAACGATGACGCTTCCGATCGCCTGAATGGGCATCATGGTCCCGCTGAATACCGCGTATCCGCTCCCCCGATGGGACTCCGGAAGCGAGGCGAGAATGTAAGTGTCCGTGACCGGAAACAGGCAGTGAACGACGAACCCGAGCGTCGCCGAGACGACGAGAATCGGCACGTAGCCGTCGACGTAGACGAGGGCCAGCATCGAACCGACGAACCCGCCGAGAATCGCGAGCAAGAGCGGAACGAATCGAAGTCGATCCGCGAGCAGTCCCGCCAGCCAGAACGCCGGCACGCCGGCCGCGAACACGACGGTCAGTCCCGTCCTGGCGCCTGTCCCGGACAGGTCTTTCGTCTCGACGAGGTAGGTCACGTAGAAGTTGAAGACGCCGTTCCAGACCAGTCCGGCGAGTCCGACGACGGCGATTCCGGCCAGAATCAGACGCCACTGGGCCCGAAATGCCGTTCGTAGCTCGAGATCCGGTGTTCCCGCTCCAGATATCGACGAGCGTCGTGCTGCGAGCCAGAATAGCACGGACGAGACGAGCGAGACGAGCGCGAGAAGAACGAAGATGACTCGCCAGGCCGCGATCGGCCAGATTGCCGCGGCGAGGACGACGCCCACGATCCCCGGGGCGACGACGGCCGCGATCTGGCTCGCCGTCCCGTGGATGCCGATCGCGCGACCAACCTGGCCGGGATAGAGCTGGCCGATCAGCGGACTGGCCGAGACGAAGTAGATCCCGCTGCCGACGCCGACCAGGACGGTCGCCACGGCGAGCAGGCGAAACGAGGGCGCCAGAGCGGCGACGAACGACGACCCGGCCAGCACGAGGCCGGAGACGAGAACCAGCCGGTGGCGCGGATACTTCGTCAGCAGGTAGCCGGTCGGGAATCTGGGTGCCGCGCTCCCGACCCAGACGAGGGTGGCGAGCAACCCGACTGCGCCGGCACTCACGCCGAACGACGTTCGGAACGGCTCCAGCAGTGGTGCGTACACGACGCGAGCGAAGTTTACGAGAAAGACGAGCGCGCACAGTGACCCGAAGACGCCCGTGCGCGGGCTCAGTCCGTAGTCACTGGCGGTCATCTCGTCGAAATCGAGGTTGTCGCTCACTTCAAAGTTTTCGATGGAAAATGTATGGGATCAGACCCTGGTCTTTTTCTCCCCGTCCTTCGTATCCCCGAAACCTGAAATCCATCCGGAAGGCACTTCGCGACGGTGAACTCGAGAAAGACACCTACGAGCGGGTCACGTGCACCGAATGTGGCAAATCGCTGAAGACGGAGAACGATCCGGACACGATTACCACGATCCGAACCTGTCCGGACTGTGGTGGCAAGTGGAAAGCGATCAGGTAGCCCGCCGTGGACGGCGGACTTCTCACGGGGGAGAAGACCGGAACGGTAGCCCGCTCACGCCGCCGGACCGGCCGACACTCGCGAGCCACTGGTGTGACTGCCGAACGCCGGGTTCGAGGCCGTCGCGGACGACCGATGTGGTGATCGGTGCCCGTCGTGCGCTGTGGTAGTACCGGTTCGTGGCGAGCGTGCTCGTCCCCGGAACCCTAGTTTTCGGACGGAACGACGTCTCAGCGTTCCCCGGACAGTGCGGCGAAGAGTCGTTTCTCGAACTCCGACATACTCACTCCGTTTCCGGGGCCGAGCCCACTCATGTGCTCGACGGAGACCTGTCCGCCGCCCATGCGGGCGTGGCCACCCGCCGAAGCCATCGGAATGTCACTGACGACGTGGCGGAGCGTCTCTCCCATGTGCACGCGATCGTCGCGCGACCGTCCTGACAGGTGTAACGTGCCGTCGGATTGACCGAAGACGACGACGGCCGTCACACCCTCCAGGTGCATTAGCTCGTCTGCAGCCTGCGGGATCGCGTCGACGTTCTCGATCGTGCCGACGTCACAGATCGCGAAGGAGCCGTTGACCCGCTTGTTTCGAATGGCGTCCGCCTTCGTCTGGAGGACTTCGTCGGCGACCTGTGGATTGGCGATCCGATTGAGTTCGTCCTCGTCGATCCCCTCGAACAGAAACGCGCTGGCGTCGAACTCGGCCGGCGTACAGCCCTTCGTGAGGTGGTCCGTATCGGATTGAATCCCGTAAAGGAGCCCCGTCGCGAGAGCCGGTGAGATGGTCGGCGTGTTGACGTGGTTTCCGTCCTCCACGTCGGCCTCGAGCGACGCGCCGATTTCCTCGAAGTACTCGGTGACAATCGTCGACGCGGCGCCGTACTCCGGTCTGACGTCCGTGAATTCGGTCCCAGCGCCGTTTCCGGGATGGTGATCGACGACCGCGATCGGCTCAATCTCCTGTGCCCCCGTGAACCCACGTGCCGTATTGTGATCGACGAGTACGATGGCGTCCGAGGCGAGTTCGGAGGCCGATTCGATCTGCTGGAGATCGAGTTCGAGTACCGTCCGAAAGGCTCGGTTTTCCTGATGGCGAATCTGGCCCGGATACTGAAGGACTGCGTTCGTGTCGACCGTCTCGGCCAGCCGCTCGATGCCCATCGCACACGCCATCGCGTCCGGATCGGGATTCGGATGCATCAAGACGGTAATCTCGTCGTGGTTCGCCAGCACCCGCTGGAGCCGTTTACCGGGCGGTCGGTGTAGCCACCGGTACAGCCACCACCCACCCGCGACGAGGAGGACGAGCGCCAGGACGCCCGCGGAGAGGACCAGCGGATCGACCGAATCGACGGCGTCGGTAAGCAGACCGACGAGCAGGATCAACTGCCCCCACGGATCACCGACGGTTCCCGTGGTGAACCGAACGATCATACCCCACAGTTCAAGTGGGTAACTATGAAAGTTCCCCTTCAGCGACGGGTCAGTTGGCGAATATGTGCCTGTGAGACGGCATGGACGCCGTCAACCCGGTCGTGAGTCGTTCCGATTCGCTTTCGTAGCGACCGGCCGTCGTCGGTCGCACACCCCGCTCACACTGTCAGACCGCCATCGTTCGGGAGAACGCTCGCATCAAAGGGTGGTTGCCTCTGGAAGCGGTCGATTTGTGCTCACTGCGCCGCCGTGTACGCCGTGATCGCTGGCCGGTACCCCTCGCGATACGTCGGATACGAGAATTCGTACCCCAGTTTCCTGAGCCGATCGTTCGAGCAGCGCTTGCTGGTCTCGATTCGGCGTTTCGCCGCGTCGGAGAGGTCACCCACGGCGAGTCGTTCGGCTTTCGTCTGCTTCGGCGGTGGGCTCAATCCACACTGTTCGGCCAGCCAGTCGGCGAACTCCCACTTCGAAACCGGTTCGTCGTCGACGACCTGGACGACCGAGTTTCGACTCTCGTCGGTCCGCAGGAGGTGAAATACGGCGCTGGCAGCGTCGTCGCGGTGGACCATGTTGAGGTAGCCGGCCGTCACGGGACCCTCCAGGTAGCGT
>SLIS01000242.1 GCA_007135505.1 Halovivax sp. | reverse complement strand
GTTGTGCGGCGGAATGTTCGTCGACATTCCCACGGCGATCCCCGAGGACCCGTTGACGAGCAGGTTGGGAAACGCCGCGGGAAGGACCGTCGGCTCCTGGAGTCTGTCGTCGTAGTTCGACTGAAAGTCGATCGTGTCCTTCTCGATGTCGGTCAGCAACTCCTCCGCGATCGGCGCCATCCGCGCCTCCGTGTACCGTGGAGCGGCAGCCGGATCGCCGTCCATCGAGCCGAAGTTGCCCTGGCCGTCGACCAGCGGATACCGCATCGAGAAGTCCTGGGCCATCCGAACGAGCGCGTCGTAGATCGGGCTATCGCCGTGGGGATGGTAGTCACCCATCGTCTCGCCCACCACGGACGAGGACTTGCGGTGACTCGACCCGCTCGTGACGCCCATCTCGTGCATCGCGTAGAGAATTCGCCGGTGGACGGGTTTCAGCCCGTCACGAACGTCCGGCAGTGCGCGCCCCGCGATGACGCTCATCGCGTAGTCGATGTAACTCTGCTCCATCTCGTCTTCGATCCGAACGGTCTCGACGGTTCGGGCGTCGACGTCGCTCGGATCTGGCACTTCGGAACTCATCTCGTTGTCACCTCGCTTACGGTAGTGGTAGTTGTCTCAACAGCTGCAGTTGCGGGAGTCTCGTTCCGCGGGAACCGTGAGCGCGTCCGCCCCGCGGACGCGCGAACGGGCCGACGACCGATGTGGAAGCCGCGCGGAGCGCGGCTGGAACGGAGGGAGGAGTGCTTTTCATCAACGGTTTGCCGAGGGCCAGTTCCGCTGGCCCGCAGAGCAAACGGTTGGTTCATATGTCCACCCACTCGGCCTCGGGCGCGTTCTCCTTGATGAACTCTTTGCGCGGCTCGACGGCGTCGCCCATCAGGACCGAGAACATGCGGTCGGCCGCGGCGGCGTCCTCGACGGTCACCTGCTTCAGGATACGGTTCTGCGGGTTCATCGTGGTATCCCACAGCTGTTCCGGGTTCATCTCGCCGAGGCCCTTGAAGCGCTGGACCTGCGAAGGATTGCCGTCGCACTTTTCCTCGACGATCCGGTCGCGTTCCTCGTCGGTCATCGCGTCGTAGGTCTCGCCGCGATACCGGATACGGTACAGCGGGGGTTGGGTCGCGTAGACGTACCCGTGCTCTAACAGCGGGCGCATGTGCCGGTAGAAGAAGGTGAGCAGGAGCGTCCGGATGTGAGCGCCGTCGACGTCGGCGTCGGTCGCCATGATGAGTTTCTTGTACCGGACGTCGTCGATGTCGAACTCGTCGCCGATCCCGGCCCCGATGGCGGTGATCATACTTCGGATCTCGTTGTTCTCGAGGATGCGATCCAGGCGGTGCTTTTCGACGTTGAGGATCTTCCCCTTGATCGGGAGTACGGCCTGGAACTCCGGATCGCGGGCCTGTTTCGCGCTGCCACCGGCGGAGTCTCCCTCCGCGATGAACAGCTCCGCGTCGTCGGGGTCTTTCGTCTGACAGTCCGCCAGTTTGCCGGGGAGGGCGGTCGAATCGAGGGCGGACTTCCGGCGAGTGAGTTCCTCCGCCTTCTTCGCCGCTTTTCGTGCCTTCGCCGCCTCGACAGCCTTGCTCACGATCGAGCGGGCTGTCTTGGGGTTCTCCTCGAAGTACGTCGCGAGTCCCTCGTGCATCGCCCCCTCGACGATTCCCCGAACCTCGCTGTTGCCGAGTTTTGTCTTCGTCTGGCCCTCGAACTGGGGATCGGGGTGCTTCACGGAGATGACGGCCGTCAGCCCCTCGCGGATGTCCTCCCCTTTGAGGTTCTCGTCGAGGTCCGAGAGCAGGTCCTGCTCGTTTCCGTAGTCGTTGACGACGCGCGTGAGTGCCGTCTTGAAGCCGGTCAGGTGGGTGCCGCCTTCCCGCGTGTTGATGTTGTTCGCGAAGGCGTGAATCGATCCCTGCAGTTCCTCCGTCGCCTGGAGGGCGACCTCGACCTGGATGTTCTGGTCCTCGTCGGTGAAGTAGACGATATCCTGGTGCAGCGGCGAGCGCGTCTCGTTGATGTACTCGACGAACTCGCGAATGCCACCCTCGTACTCGTAGGTCTCACCGATCGGTTCGCCGTGGTCGTCCGTCTCGCGTTCGTCTCTGAGCGTGATCGCAACGCCGGAGTTCAGAAACGCGAGTTCCCGGAGGCGATTCGAGAGCGTGGCGTAGGAAAACTCGAGCGTCTCGAAGATGTCCGAGTCCGGCCAGAATCTGATCTCGGTACCGGTTTCTTCGGGCGATTCCGGCGTCCCGACTCGCTCCATCGATCCGTCCGGTTCGCCACGGTCGAACCCGTGCTCGTAGATTCCGCCGTCCCGGGTGACGGTCACCTCGAGGCGCTCGGAGAGCGCGTTGACGACGGAGACGCCGACTCCGTGCAGACCACCGGATACCTGGTAGGACTTACTATCGAACTTGCCGCCGGCGTGAAGGACGGTCAAGATAACCTCCAGCGCCGGTCGATCGTACTCGTCGTGGGTGTCGACCGGGATCCCTCGACCGTCGTCGACGACGCTCACCGATTCGTCCTCGTGGATCGTTACGGTGATCTCCTCGCAGTGTCCCGCGAGTGCCTCGTCGATAGAGTTGTCTACTACTTCGTAGACGAGGTGGTGGAGTCCGCGTGAGTCAGTAGAGCCGATGTACATCGCCGGCCGTTTTCGCACGGCCTCCAGGCCTTCGAGGACCTGTATCTGGCCGGCGCCGTACTCGCGTTCCTGTGACATGGAAAACCTGTCTTCGGCTAACCGTTGGGTAGTAATAAAAGTCACGTACGCGCGCGAGCGCGAGCCGTTTTGAGCCGAATATTTTGGCCCGGTTCTGCTGTTTGAGCCCACTCAACTCGAACCCAGGCAAGCGTTAGGACGTATGCACGGCGAATGCATCGCGGTCGTTCGTACGGTGTTTACGGCCCTCACACTTCACTTTCACCAGGCTAACGGGAACGTTTTAAGGCCACCACTGCTACGAATTCCGTAATGACGTCGTTCCAGTCGTCACTCGGTGACGAATCAGAGATTGCAGAGGAGCTGGCAGAGAGCCAGCGCGCGATCTCGATCGCCGAGTTCTTCGAGAAGAACAAGCACATGCTTGGCTTCGACAGCGGAGCTCGAGGCCTCGTAACGGCGGTCAAGGAGGCCGTCGACAACGCACTCGACGCCGCTGAAGAGGCGAATATCCTCCCTGACATCTACGTCGAGATTCAGGACGAGGGTCAGTACTACCGCCTGATCGTCGAGGACAACGGGCCCGGGATCACCAAAGACTCCCTCCCGAAAGTTTTCGGGAAACTCCTCTACGGCTCCCGGTTTCACGCTCGTGAGCAGAGCCGCGGGCAGCAGGGGATCGGGATTTCGGCGGCGGTGCTTTACTCACAGCTCACCAGTGGTAAACCCGCGAAGATCACCAGCCGTACCCAGGGGTCGGTCGACGCCCAGTACTACGAGTTGATCGTCGACACCGACGAGAACGAACCCGAGATCAGCGTCGACGAGACCACGACCTGGGATCGTCCCCACGGTACGCGCATCGAACTCGAGATGGAGGCGAACATGCGCGCTCGGGGGCAGCTGCACGACTACATCAAGCACACGGCGGTCGTCAATCCCCACGCCCGGATCGAACTGAAAGAGCCGACCGAGCACTTCAAGTTCGAACGGGCAACCGACCAGCTCCCCGACGAAACCGAAGAGATCCGTCCACATCCCCACGGCGTCGAGCTCGGGACCGTCCTCAAGATGCTCGCCGCGACCGACTCCCATTCCGTCTCCGGATTCCTCCAGAACGAGTTCACGCGCGTTGGCAAGAAGACGGCCGAATCGGTGATCGACGCGTTCCGCGATCGC
>SLIS01000388.1 GCA_007135505.1 Halovivax sp. | reverse complement strand
TCAACAGCGTGTTCGCCGCCGATTCACTGAATCCCTGGGTGTCGACCGCGAGGACCGTCGTAAACGACTGCAGTCCGACGATCGCGACCATGCTCAGCAGGTAGAAGCCGGCGACGAGCACCAGGCCCGGTTGGCGAACGTACGACGCGAGTTCGCGAACCGGCGCCATCGCGTCCACCTCGGTACCGTCTCCCGCTTCCGCCCGCGTTCGGGTTCGGTTCTCGATCCGTCGCGTGTGGACGGGAGCCATCGCCAGGGCCAGCACACCGGCGAAGACGACACCGATCGTGCCGGCGACGAGCAGTGCAACCCGCCAGTCGACGGCGATCCCCACGCCGCCGATGATCACCGGCGCCGCCGCGAACCCGGCGAACCCGCCGAACGTGTGGACGCTGAACGCCCGTCCCTCGCTGTTTACGTCGGTTACCGAATCGAGGAGGGCGTAATTGGCCGGGTGAAAGACGGACTGGCCGATTCCGGAGACCAGCGCGAACGCGAGCAACGTCCAGTACGTCGGCGCCAGCCCCGAGAGACCGATCGCCCCCGCCGTGACGACGAGGCCGCTGACGAGCACCTGCTTGGCCCCGATCCGGTCGACGACGGTGCCAAGCGGCAACTGGAGGCAAAGCGTCGGCACGTAGATCGCGGTGACCAGGAGCCCGAGTTGTGCCGTCGACAGACCGAACTCCCGCCCGATGAGTGGAAACAGCGGTGGGTAGGCGAGCAGGTAGATGTGCGAGACGAAGTGGGCACTCGAGACCATTCCGACGACGCGAATCGGCCCGTCTCGCCCGTACCGGCTAGCCATACGTCGAATGAGTACCGATATCGGGGTAATAAACGTACGCACGGGAGGCCCGCCGGTCGGTCGCGACGTGGACAGTCTCCGGGTATCGTCGGTTCCCAGCCACCCGGCGACCGGTCCGAGCGGTCTCGGCGGTCACGAGCGAACGTTTTTGTGATCGACTGTGGAGTAGTATCCGTGCACGTATCGATCGTCGTCTTCGACGGGGCCGACGAACTGGACGTCGTCGGTCCGTATCGGGTGTTTACGGGTGCTTCGAGCGCCGGTGCGACGGTGTCGGTTTCTCTCAACACGATCGAACCGGCGGAGTGGGTAACCGCGAGCAACGGCCTCCGCATCGGAACGGATGGACCGCTCGGGGCCGTGGAGCCGGATCTCGTCGTCGTCCCGGGCGGCGGATGGAACGCCCGCGACGAGGTAGGCGCCCGGGCCGAGGCTGCCAGCGGTGACGTCCCGCGGGCACTCGCCGAATTGCACTCGACGGGGGTGACGGTCGCTGGCGTCTGCACGGGCACGATGCTGCTCGAACGGGCGGGACTCACCGACGACCGGCCTGCCGTCACGCACGCAGGAGCGCTGGACGAACTCCGGGACACCGAAGCCGACGTCGTGGACGCACGCGTGGTCGACGACGGTGACGTCGTGACGGCTGGCGGTGTCACGTCGGGCATCGACCTCGCCCTTCACCTGGTCGAGCGGGAGTTCGGCGATGCGATTGCCACGTCGGTCGCGACGAACCTGGAGTACGAACCCCGCGGCCCCGTCTACGAATCGTGAACGGTGACCGACGAGCCGTGAGCGGTGACCCGTGAAAGTCACGGCATCGACTGGTCGAGCAAGTCACGTCTTCGATTGCTCGGGCAAGCCACGGCGTTGACTGGTCGAGCAAGTCACAACGGGTGTTTCCGTCGAGCCGGTCGCACTGCACGACCGCTCGAACGAGGATTGATATCCCCTCGTTGTGTGCTACCACCCATGTATCACGTACTGGTGCCGATCGACGCCGACGAATCGCGCGTTCGCTCCCAGATCGACGCGGTTCTCGACCTCCAGCAGGCCGGTGGTGAACTCCGGGTCGACGTCTTGCACGTCTACGAAGAGATCGACGTCGCTGCCGACGAGGCGGGCTCGAGTACGATCGATCGAATCAACGAGAACCTCGCAGATCTCCAGGGACTCCCCGACACGGCGGACCATGCCGCAGAGACCCTACGGGAAGCCGGAATCGAGACGGCAATCCACGACGTGGTCGGCGATCCGGCCGACGCGATAGCCGACGTGGCCGCCGAGTACGACGTCGACTCGATCGTCGTCGGCGCCAGGCGTCGGTCACCGGTCGGCAAAGCGGTGTTCGGCAGCGTTGCCCAGGCCGTCATTCTCGGGGCGGATCGACCGGTCCTGGTGGCCTCTCCATGAGCATCGCCGGCCCGGACGGCGAATCGATCCCCGATCCCGGTACCGACGGCTCGGGGAACGCGATCGCCAGCCTCGTCTCACCGGCGGCGAGTTCCATCACTGACGTCCTCGGCCCGGTCGACAGCGGCTGGTCGAGGGGCGGCTGCTGATGGCCGACGCGCTCGCGACGTACTGTGCGAACGTCGAATCCCCCGACGACGAGACCGTCTCACACCTCGAACGCCACCTTCTCGACTGGATCGGACTCGTGTTCGGCGGTCGAACCCAGGCCGCCTCCTCCCCGAGCGTCGTTGCGGGCGTCGACGTCCTGTCGAGTGGGTCGGCGACGGACGCGTCGCTTCTCACCGGAACCTCGCTCGCCCCGGATCGCGCCGCGCTGCTCGCCGGGACCTTCGCGCACAGTCTCGACTTCGACGACACTCACCGCGAGTCGTCGCTGCACCCGGGTGCGCCGGTGATCGCCGCCGCATTGGCCGTCGCCCGTGAGGAGCGGCCGACGGGTGCGGAGCTGCTCGCGGCGATCTCGCTGGGGTACGACGTCACCTGTGCGCTGGGTCGGGCCGTCGGCCCGGACGCCCACTACGACCGCGGCTTTCACCTCACGGCCACCTGCGGGACGTTCGGTGCGACGGCCGCTGCCGGGTCCCTCCGCGGGTTCGACGCGGCGACGTTCGAGTCCGCCTTCGGCATCAACGGGAGTCAGGCCGCCGGCTCGTTGCAGTTTCTCGAAAACGGGGCGTGGAACAAGCGCCTGCACCCGGGTCTGGCCGCCAGTCGGGCGATAGCGGCCATCGAACTGGCCGATGCGGGCTTTCGGGGGGCCGCCGACCCGATCGAGGGGACCCACGGCTTCCTCACCGGCTACACCGACGCGCCGAATCCCGACGCCCTCGCCGCGATCGAGCCCGGCGCCGCGGTTCGCGAGACCGCCCTCAAACCCTACCCCTGCTGTCGATACATGCACGCGGCGATAGACGCAACCCTCGATATCGCAGACCGGGTCGACCCCGACGCCGTCGAGTCGGTCCGGGTCGACATTCCCCGACCGGGCGTCCGACTGACGGGCGACCCGATCGCCGCGAAGCGCCGGCCGTCGAACTTCGTCGACTGTCAGTTCTCGCTTCCCTTCGCCATCGCGCTCGCCCTCACGACGGGTGAAGCCGGTCTCCATGCGTTTCTGGACGCCCAGGACCGTCTCGGCGACCCCGACCTCCGGAGGCTGATGGATCGCGTCGACGTCGTCTCGACGCCGCGGACGAACGACCCGTTCCCCGACCAGTGGACCGCTCACGTGGTCGTCGAGGCCAAAGACATCAATGAGCAGTTCGTCGAACACCCGCGCGGCGAACCCGAGAACCCGCTGGCGGACACGACAGTCGAGGAGAAGTTCCGGGACCTGGGGACGACGGCGTCCGTTCCAGTTGCCGTCGCCGACGACGTGATCGAGGCCGTCGCTGGACTCGGCTCGGGGTCGACTGACGCCCTCTTTACGTCGCTGGAGCGCGCTGAGTCCGCGCTGGACGCCACGTAGTTCGGGCGCCCGGTCGAGAGAATCCGTCGTTAGCCTGCTCGCGAGAATCCGTCGGTACCACAGTCGAGCGAACCCGTCGCCTCTGCGGTAATTGACCCCTATTAC
>SLIS01000270.1 GCA_007135505.1 Halovivax sp. | reverse complement strand
GAAGGATCTGTTGTTGAGTATGATAATATCACCCGTGGTAAAAAGTGTCACTCGTCTCTCGAGCCAACCGTTCCGAGCGATCACGTATCAATCTTGCTGATCGCCGCGAGAGGATGAGAGTCAGCACTGCTGATCCGTCTTCGCACAACCCGCAGGATTTTACCGGTGGACGCGTACTGGCCGACTATGACAGAGGCGACGGGCATCGTGGGGGAGTTTCTCTCGCTGAAGGAGGAGACGGACGCGGAGTTGCTGGCGATGCAGTGTGGTGACTTCTACGAGTTCTTTGCCGAGGATGCGGAGACCGTGGGTGAGGAACTCGATCTGAAGGTGTCCCAGAAATCCTCACACGGCTCATCGTATCCGATGGCCGGCGTCCCCCTCTCGGAACTCACGCCGTATCTCAAGGCGCTCGTCGAGCGCGGCTACCGGGTCGCCGTCGCCGACCAGTACGAGACCGACGACGGCCACGCCCGCGAAATCGTCCGCGTCGCGACGCCGGGAACCCTGCTCGAGACGAGCGATTCCGACGCCCAGTATCTCGCGACGGTGGTCGCCGCCGGGGACGGCTACGGCCTCGCCTTCGCCGACGTGACCACCGGTCGGTTCCTCGTCGCCGAGGCCGACGACCCCGAGGAGGTGTTGACGGAACTGTACCGCTTCTCGCCTGCAGAGGTGCTTCCCGGTCCCGAGGTGCGAAACGACGACGACCTCCTGGGGCGACTCCGCGAGCGAACGAGCGCAGCCCTCACGCTGTACGACGCCGAGGCGTTCGCGCCCAAGCGGGCCGCCCACGCCGTCCGGGAGCAGTTCGGACGGGAGCCCCTCGAGCGCCTCGACCTCGGCGAGGCCGCCGTCGCAGCCGCCGGTGGGGCGCTCACCTACGTCGAAGAAACCGGTACCGGCGTGCTGGCGTCGATGACGCGGTTGCAGACCCACCGTGGCGACGACCACGTCACGCTCGACGCGACCACCCAGCGTAACCTGGAACTCACCGAGACGATGCAGGGCGAGCGCGAGGGATCGCTGTTCGCGACGATCGATCACACCACCTCGAGCGCCGGCGGGCGCCTGCTCGCCGAGTGGCTCAAGCGACCGAGCCGATCGCTCGCCACGCTCGAGCGACGGCAGGCGAGCGTGGCCGCCCTCGCTTCGGCCGCCCTGGCCAGGGACGAAATCCGCGACGCCCTGGGCGAGACCGCCGACCTGGAGCGACTCGCCAGCCGGTCGACCCACGGGAGCGCCGATGCCCGCGACCTGCTCTCGGTTCGGGACACGCTGGCCGTCCTGCCGCGGCTCGCCGACGCTGTCGCGTCGAACCCGGAACTCGCCGACTCGCCGCTCTCGGGGATCGTCGACGAGCCGGATCGCGAGGCCGCGGCCGACCTCCGCGAGTCACTCGACGCGGCACTGGCAGCGGAACCACCCTCGACGGTCACCCAGGGAGAGGTGATCCAGCGCGGGTTCGACGACGAGCTGGACGAGTTGATCGACCGTCACGAGGCGGTCCGTTCCTGGCTCGACTCGCTCGCCGAACGCGAGACGCGCCAGCACGGCCTCTCACACGTCAGCGTCGGCCGGAACAAGACCGACGGCTACTACATCCAGGTCGGCCGGTCGGCCGCCGACGGCGTCCCCGACCACTACGAGGAGATCAAGACGCTGAAGAACTCGAAGCGCTTTACGACGCCGGAATTAGAGGAGAAAGAACGCGAAGTGCTCCGCCTCGAAGAACGGCGGAGCGATATGGAATACGACCTGTTCTGCGAGCTTCGCGAGACGGTGGCCGAGCGAGCCGAACTGCTGCAGGACGTCGGCCGAACGCTCGCGACCGTCGACGCGCTCGGTAGTCTGGCAACCCACGCCGCAGAGAACGGCTGGGTCCGTCCAGCATTGCACGACGGGGACGGCATCGAGATCGACGCCGGCCGGCACCCGGTCGTCGAGCAGACCACCGAGTTCGTCCCGAACGACGCCCGGCTCGGGCGAGTCGACCGGAGGACCGCAGACTCGGGGGAGAGCGGATCCGCGGGACGCGACCAGCCGCGCTTCGTCGTCGTCACCGGTCCTAACATGTCCGGAAAGTCGACGTACATGCGCCAGGTGGCCTGCATCGTGCTGCTCGCCCAGGTCGGCAGCTTCGTTCCCGCCCGCGAGGCCGAAATCGGGCTCGTCGACGGCATCTTTACGCGCGTTGGCGCACTCGACGAACTCGCCCAGGGCAGATCGACGTTCATGGTCGAGATGAGCGAGCTATCGAACATCCTCCACGCCGCGACCGAGGACTCGCTCGTCATTCTGGACGAGGTGGGGCGAGGGACGGCCACCTACGACGGTATCTCCATCGCCTGGGCGGCCACGGAGTACCTGCACAACGAGGTTGGCGCGAAGACACTCTTCGCGACGCACTATCACGAACTGACGAGCCTGGCCGAGCACCTGCCGCGCGTCGCGAACGTCCACGTAGCGGCGGACGAGCGCGACGGCGACGTCACCTTCCTCCGGACGATCCGGGACGGTCCGACCGACCGGTCATACGGCATCCACGTCGCCTACCTGGCCGGCGTGCCGGCCCCCGTCGTCGACCGCGCCCGAGACGTCCTCGACCGGCTGCGCGAGGAGAAGGCCATCGAAGCCCGTGGCGGCGGTTCTTCGGAACCGGTCCAGGCCGTCTTCGATCTGGAGAGCGGGTCGTTCCGGGCGGACGCGAGCGAATCGCAACCGGCGATCGCCGACGCGAGCGCGACGGGCGAGCGGGCCACCGCCGACGGCGGGCGTGCGAACCCAGACGCCGCCAGTCCCGGCGGCGTCGACGCCCGGGCCGAAGCCGTCCTCGACGAACTCGAATCGATCGACGTCACCGAGACGCCCCCGGTCGAGTTGATGGCGCGAGTGCAGGAACTCCAGGAGCGCCTCGCCGACGAGTAGTCACGACCGGCGAGAGCGAGGACCTGCGCTCGTTTCTGCTCGCCAGCGACGTAACCTGACACGGGCGTGATCGAGCGAAGATCGGGCCCGGCCCGCAGGTATTTTGCCGTCCGAGCACCCAGACCCGGTATCGATGACCGACACCATCGCACACGGCCGGGAACCGACGGAGGAAGCGCCGTGAGCGACCGACCGACCGACGAGGTCGACCCACCCGTCAGCGACGAGACCGACATCCACGCGCTCGACGAGGACACCGTCGCCCGCATCGCCGCGGGCGAGGTGGTCGAGCGTCCCGCGAGCGCGGTCAAGGAACTGCTCGAGAACAGCCTCGACGCGGACGCCTCCCGGATAGACGTCACCGTCGAGGCCGGCGGGACCGAGTCGATCCGCGTCGCCGACGACGGCGAGGGGATGACCGAGGTCGACCTTCGCGCGGCCGTTCGCCAACACACGACGAGCAAAATCGCCGACCTCGCAGACCTCGAATCAGGCGTCGCGACGCTCGGATTTCGCGGGGAGGCCCTGCACACGATCGGCTCCGTCTCTCGGCTCCGGATCCGGTCGCGGCCGCGGGCGGACGCTCGAGACGAACGGACGGACGCCGCCGACACCGGCATCGAGCTCACCTACGAGGGCGGCGAGGTCGCGAGCGTCGAGCCCGTCGGCTGTCCCGAGGGGACGACCGTCGAGGTGACGGACCTCTTCTACAACACGCCGGCCCGCCGGAAGTTCCTCAAGACAACGGCGACGGAGTTCGCCCACGTCAACCGCGTGGTGACCCGGTACGCCCTCGCGAACCCTGACGTCGCCATCTCGCTCACCCACGACGACCGCGAAGTCTTCGCGACGACCGGTCAGGGCGACCTGCAGGCCGCCGTGCTCGCCGTCTACGGCCGTGAGGTCGCCTCGGCGATGATCCCCGTCGACGTCG
>SLIS01000091.1 GCA_007135505.1 Halovivax sp. | reverse complement strand
CCGAGTCCGGATTGAATCTCGTCGGCGATGACGGCGAGGTCGTACCGGTCGCGAAGGCCCTCGACGTCGCGAGCGAACTCGGGATGGGCCGGGCGGTAGCCACCCTCCCCCTGGATCGGTTCGAGAATCATGTAGGCCACCTCGTCGGCGTCTATGACGCCGCGTTCGGGGTGGAGTTTGTCGGCCAGGACGTTCCCGCCTGGGCCGTCAGTTCGCCAGCGCTTCTCGTAGTCTTCGTCGGTCGACGGATACGGAACCGACACGACGCCGGGTATCTCCGGGTATCCCTTCCGGTGGATCGCCTTCGAGCGATTGAGCGAGAGTGCACCGAGTGTCCGTCCGTGGAACGCGCCCTCTGTCGTTACGGCCCGATGCCCGCCACGTGCGTAACAGATCTTGATGGCGTTCTCGACGGCCTCGGCTCCCGAGTTCGAGAGGAAGACACTATCCATGTCGTAGTGGGCCGTAAGATCCGTGAGCCGATCCATCAGCTCCGAGGGACCCGGCCGCTCGCTCGCCTCGGGTGGCCAGTCACTGCTCACGTAGAAGTCCTGTCCGGCGATCTTGGTCGGGTCGGGGAGATCGAACTCGTCGAACTTCGCCCGCAGGGTCGGGTTGTTGTACCCGAGCGGCGCGGCGGCAACGTGACCCGTGAAATCGAGCAAGACGTTCCCGTCGACGTCGGTACAGAACGGCCCCGTCGCGTCAGCGGTCGTGTCCCAGACGAATTCGTAGACGTAGGTGCTGGGAGCGGCTGACTGGTGGTGGTACTCGGCCCATCGCTGGGCCCGTTTGCCGGGCATCGTAGTGACCTCGGGTTCGACTGTCTCTCGATCCATGCCTAACCTCGGTGGCGATGCCGATAAAAAATATTCGTTGTCGCGGGCCGGGGGTTCGGGCAAATCGATTCCGACCTGACGGGTCGATTCCGGCGTCGACTGCCGTACCGATTCAACTCGCAGACTATTGATTTCCGGTCCGCGTGACCGCCGTTCCTCCACGTCCGACCGTCGTCCACAGGCTGGCTGGTTCGTCGGTGGCTGCTGTCGTCCGCTCCCGTCCGTTCGCGGCGCCCGACCGGACCCCGTGGTTCGGGCAGCGCCTGGTACCTACAGATCGACGTACTGTTGCTCCCACTCCCGGCGTGCTTCGAGTTCTCGCATTCCACGACGGGTCAGCGTGTAGAAGTTCGTCCGTCTGTCACGTTGACCTTTCTCGACCAGCCCCTTGTCGACGAGCGTGTCGAGATTTGGATACAGCCGTCCGTGGTGGATCTCCTTCTCGTAGTACGCCTCGAGTTCCTCCTTTATCGCTAGCCCGTGGGGCTCTTCCTCACCAGCGATCGCGTAGAGTAGGTCGCGCTGGAATCCGGTCAGGTCGTACATGGATAAGTACCACCGGTAGTTATTGTCGGAATTTAATAAATATATCGGGTCTGACTCGCTCGGGGGTAATTGTATTCCCGAACCCGCCGGAACCGTTGTCGGTCGTCGAACTAGTGGAGTCGGCCAGGCACGTAATTCTCGGCGCCCGGTATCCTGGCGGTGATCGACGATCGAACCACGAGCGAATGCGGGTGCTACGAAGTGAGTCATACGAAACAGGAAAGCGGAACTCGCGACCTGAAAAGGGTCGCGAGATCGCTTGCCGCCCTGAATTGGTCCCCGCTGACGCTTCGGCCCTCCAAGCGAAGCGTCACGTGAGAAAAGTCGTTCGTTCTACTTAAATGTACCGACACAGACCGATCACCTGGCCGATTGTACCAGCTGCGCTACCATTTTTCTCCGGGGACAGTTGCCGTCGAGCACCGACCGTGCAGCCGATGGTTCGCCGGTCCGTACAGACAATGTGATCGCCTCAGTTGCCCTCGATTGCTTCGCGGACAGTCTCCGTTCGAAGAGTTGTCGGAATTGCTACTAGATAATGCTGGTTGGTAGCAGACAGCGTGACCGGCTGTGACCCGGTTCACGACGCAGCGACTGACCCGGAACGACACGACGCGGTCGGCGACACCCGTCAGTCCTGGTTCGGCGCAATCGATCTCGGGCGGGTGTGGGCGTTTCAAATGTGCTCTTCCTCGAGAACCCATCCGAGCGCACGCTTGTAGTACGTAAACATCTCTCTGACGCCGTCGTGTCGCATCTCGTCGCTCTCCAGGTGCTCACTCAGGAACTCGTACTGCTCTCGAATTTCGTCTTCGTCTCTCATCCTATCGACCTCCGTCCCGGTCGCCGTGGCTCGATCGTCACCATGCATCCACTTCAGTGTCGAGGCTGTTAAACCGAACGCCACGTTCGAATTCGGACGGTCGATAGGAATCGGATTACTGGGAATTCGGTCTATCACCGTCGAAGTTCGCTTCCTCCGCGATCGCGTCGTGCGTCTCGACCGTCAGTGGTTGCTTCGATCGAAGTTCACACGCGAACGCGGGGTGTTCGACGAAGTGCCAGAGCACGACGTGCCTGCGACTCCCGGTCAGTCCCCGCCCGCCGATGTCGGCGACCGTCGCCGTCTCCGGAAGCGTCTCGTACAGTTCGATGACGTCCTCGAACGAGTCGAACACTTTCCGCTGGCCGCTAGAAGTCGCACCGCGACGTTCGACGACGTAACTCCCGTCGCGGCGGTGTCGACCGACCGTTCTGACGAACGTGTACTCGGTACTGAGTTCCGTACCGAGTCGCCTGTGAAGCCGTCGGGCCGTCTCGAGTGAGAGTACCAGTTCGGTTCCCTCGCACTCGAGTTCGAGTCGCGGTTCGGCCGTCGATCGCTCGACCGAAACCGCCGGCGCGTTCGTTCGCGTTTCAGTACTCGAGAATTTCTCGATCAGGAGACTGGGTACTCCGTGTCATCGTCCGTCCATTCCGGCAGTGAACTAAAACTGTTGGGGTAGTCCGCCGCTGTGGCGACGAACCGGTCCACTCGGCCATCGCATTCGTCGAACCGTATTCCCCGACAAATCGGATCTCACGTCGAACCGAATCCTACGTCGGATCGGTTCTCGTGCGGCCAATCACTCTCTGCTCTTTCTATTTGTTAGTCCAGCCGGCCGCCGAATATTATTTTCGAAAAAGACTGACCGAGGTACAATTTACCACACGGTAGCCGATCACCGTCAGTGGCTTTTCATAAGATAGTTGTAGGTACGATACAACCGTTGCGGCGTGAAACGTCGGATCGCTCTCGGATTCGCGATTGCCGCAGTCCTGCTGACCGTTCTGGTGGTGCTGGTCGGTCACGAGCAGGTGTTTGCGGATCTCTCCGCGGCGGAGCCGGTTTTCCTGGCGATGAGCGTTTGTTCCGGAGCCCTCGCTCTCCTCTTTCGCGGTAGCGTCTGGAGTCGCTTCCTCAGAGCGATCGACGAGTCGATGCCGACGTTCCACGTCGCCGGGATCTTCCTCTCGGCGATGTTCATCAAGTACGTCACGCCGTATGGACAGGTCGCGACGGAACCGTTCGTCGCGTATCTCGTCTCGCGGGACGCCGATATGGCCTACGAGGACGGACTGGCGGGGATTCTCTCGGCCGACGTTCTCAACTACGTCCCGTACTACACGTTCGGGTTCGTTGCGATCGCCTGGATCGTCTTTGCGGACGCCCTCGGTGCGGGCATTCAGAACTACCTGATCGCATTCGTCGGCGTTTTCGTGACGCTGGTGGCGCTCTCGTACGTCGTCGTCAGACAACCGGAAGTCGTCTACCGCATCGTCCTCGACCTCGCCTCCGTGATTCGCGGGCCGATCACCAGATTGACGAGCGAACTCGGCGACAAACTCGCTCCGCATGCGATCCGGGCTCGACTGGACAACTTCTACGGATCGATCGACCTGCTCACAACCGACCGACGGATGCTCGTTATCGCGACGGT
>SLIS01000213.1 GCA_007135505.1 Halovivax sp. | reverse complement strand
TACGACGAGGCGATGCACTCGTCGCTCACGGACCGAATGCGGTCGTTCCTCGGCGAGCGCTGGCTCGGGTTCGTCGGCTGGATGACCGACGAGGGACCGCGGCTCACCACGGCCGTCGGCGAGCCGGGGATGATTCGGCGCCTCGGCGACGAAACCATCGCCTGGCCGGCCGAGTGCCTGCTCGGGGCAGGGCCAGCTCTCGACGGCCCGCGAGCGCAGCAGTGGCTGTCGCTGGTGACCGTCGACTGGTGGGACTCGACCGTCGGCCTGCACGTAAACGGTATCGCCGGCCGCTACCCCACGATCCCGGGGGACGACGACGCCGAGACGGCGGGGGACTGGATCGTCCTCGTGATCGAAGAGGCCTACATCCACTGTGCGAAGCACATTCCCAGGTTGACCGTGGCCGAACGGGCGCCGACCGATCGATCCGCCGGGTCGCGAACGATCCACGACGACCGACTGACGCCGGCAACGAAGCAGTTCATCGACTCCCGGTTGCTCGGCGTGCTGGCGACCGCCGATCGCCACGGTGAAACCGACGTCTCCCCGCGGCTCGGCCCCGACGGCTTCGTTCAGGTGGTCGACGATACCACAATCGCCTGGCCGGAGTATCGCGGCAACGGTATCCACGCGTCGCTCGGGAACATCTACGAGCAACCGGCCGCGTCGATGTCCTTCATCGACTGGTGGAACGGGGAAGCGATCGTCCACGTCGCCGGCGACGCGTCGATCCACGAGGAGGTGGCAGGGGCGGTCGATCTGACGGACATCGATCGGACGAAGTCCTGGGTCGCCCTCGACGTCGATTCGGTAACCGTCCACGTCGATCCGCCGGTCCCGCAGTTGTCCATCGAGGCGTTCGACCCGCCGTGGGGAACCGACGATCAGGACGCGAAGAAAACCGGCTTCTTCATGGAGTGAACCGCGAGCAGGCGTGGCCCGCGACGTCGGCCGTTTTCATCGCGTTCGGTGCCGCACGGGATCGTGAACCGACCCGTGTTCCCGAAACCGGTCGGACGTCAACTTTAGGACGCACGGGACCGATTACGAAAGCAATGGCAACGCAGCGTCGGATGCGGTTCGTCCACGGGACGGTGGCCTGGATGCTGGGTACCGTCCTCGTCCTCGCGGCGCTGGGATCCGTTTCGCTCGAGCTGTTCTTCGTCTGTTCGCTGATCGGGCTGTTGATCGTGACCGAGTTGACCGCGCCGATCAACGTGACGCCGGCCTGGCGACGCCGGCTGCGGTGGGCAATCGGCCTCGGTCTGGTCGGATTCGCCGTGATCGTCGTTCGTCGGATCCTCGCCATCCTGCCGCCGGAGGTGCTGCCGTGGTGAGTCCGGTGGTGATCCGCGGATGAGCGAGTCCGCTGACGGCCCGTTCGTCGCGTGGTTGGGCCGGCTGGTCCGCGGCGAGGTCGCCTGGCCGCGCGTGCTGCTCGTGACGCTGAGCGCCGTACTCGTCGTGGCGGTGGCCGTCCTGCTGGCGACGTCGACGGCCGCCTTCGGGGCGTACAACCCCGGTTGGGAGGGCGGCTCGGACTTCCGGAGCGCGATGGAGTCGGAGACGGACGCCGAGGTCGTCCAGTCGACGGCCGTCTACGACGACGTCGATCCCGACTCGACCGTCGCGTTCGTCGTTGCGCCTGACGCCCACTACACCGGCGACGACGCACAGCGAGTCGCGGCGTTCGTCGAGGCGGGCGGGACGCTGGTCGTCCTCGAGAACTTCGGGTCGGCCGGGAACGCACTGCTCGCCGACGTCGGCGCCGAGGCCCGACTCGACGGCCAGTTGCTGCGCGACGAACGTGAGTACGGCGCCGGCCCGGCGATGCCGCTCGTCCCGGTCGAGTCGGACCACCCCGCGACCGAAGGCGTCGACGAACTGGCGCTCAACTACGCGACCGCGATCGAGCCCGGCGAGGCGACGGTGCTGGCCGAGACCAGTCCGTACGCCTACGTCGGCCCGGCGGACACCGAACTCGAGGACGCGACCCTCGGGAGCCAGCCCGTCGTGACGGCCGAACCGGTCGGCGACGGGACGGTGATCGTCGTCGCGGATCCGAGCCTCACGATCAACGCGATGTACGACGAGTCGGATAACGCCGCCTTCCTCGCCGGGCTCGCCGGCGAGGGCGACCGGGTACTGCTCGACGTCTCGCAGGCCGACCGGGTGCCGGCGCTTTGGAGTGCGGTCCTGACGTTGCGGGGCTCGCCGATCGGCCAGTTGCTGGTCGGCCTCGGCCTGCTCGCCGCCCTCGCCGCGGTCGGACGGTCGCGAGGGAGCGTCGGCCGGCGGATACGGGCGATCGGTCGGGGGAGAGGCGCGATCGGTCGGGGGAGAGGCGCGATCGGTCGGGACGATCCCGAGGTCGACGACCCGGGACTCTCGCCGGGCGAGCGGGCGGCGCTGGTGCGCGAGCGACACCCCGAGTGGTCAAAGAACCGCGTCCAGCGCTCGATAACAGCGCTTAACCGGACACCCGAAAAAGGTGAACGCGAATGAGCGAGCGGACAGACCCCCAGGCGCTGTACGAGCGGATACAATCGGAAGTCGAGACGGTCCTGGTCGGCAACGAGGAGGTCGTCGAGTTCCTGACGATCGCCGCTCTCATCCGCGGCCACGTCCTCCTCGAGGGCGTCCCCGGCGTGGCGAAGACGACGCTCGCGAACCTCTTCGCGCGGGCCAGCGGCCTCGCATTCAACCGGATCCAGCTGACGCCGGACGTCCTGCCCGCCGACATCACCGGCTCGCACATCTACCGCGAGGCGACCGGCGAGTTCGAGTTACACCGCGGGCCCGTCTTCGCGAATCTGGTCGTCGCCGACGAGATCAACCGGGCGACGCCGAAGACCCAGAGCGCCCTGTTAGAGGCGATGCAAGAGCGGACGGTGAGTCTGGAAGGCGAGACGCTCTCGCTGCCGACGCCGTTCATGGTGATCGCGACGCAGAACCCCATCGAGATGGAGGGCGTCTTCGAGCTGCCCGAGGCCCAGCGCGATCGATTCACGTTCAAACTCACCGTGTCCCTGCCCGACCGCGACACCGAACGCGAGGTGCTCGACCGGTTCGACGCCGAGCCGGAACTCGGCCCCGACGACGTCGACCAGGTGGTCGATTCCGGGGCGCTCCTCGAGGCCCGCGAGACGGTCGCCGACGTCCACGTCGCCGATCCCGTCAAGGAGTACATCCTCGACCTGACCGGCGCCTCGCGCGAGCACCCGGACGTCGTCCACGGCTGCTCGCCCCGGGCGACGCTCGCGTTCCTCGACGGCGCGAAGGCCAGAGCCGCCATCCACGGCCGCTCGTACGTCATTCCCGACGACGTCAAGGCGCTCGCGGAGTCGGTGCTTCGCCACCGACTCATCCCGAGTACGGACGCCGAACTGAGCGACGTCACGACGGCGGACCTCGTCGCCGACTTGCTCGCCTCGGTCGAGCCACCGGGAGCCGACGAGGGTGCCGAGGTGCAGTTCGAGGACGACTAGGGCCCGGCCGGCCGGGCCGTTCTGTGCGAGGTCACTCCCCGTTCCAGCGACAGGTGACGAGCCAGTCCGCCCGCCCGTCGCCGGCGGCGACCGAGACGGTGACGGGTCGGTCGAGACCGGCGGCGAGCCCGACGCCGAGCAGCGACGGAACCGGGTGGTCGATCCGGTCCAGATCGCCGAAGGCACTGCCGTCGACCCCGACGGTGACGCGGCCGGGTTCGGCGTCGGCGCTCGCGGCGCGGGCGAGTTCGAACTGTTCGACGACGGCGTCGGCGAGCTGCGAGGCGAGGATCGCGGCCTCGGCCGCCGGCTCGCCGGTGACGGCCCGTTCGAAGTCCTCGTAGAGACGCCCGCCCGTCGGCGCGAGAAGAAGGCCCCG
>SLIS01000147.1 GCA_007135505.1 Halovivax sp. | reverse complement strand
GGGTATAGCGGCCATACTGTTCAGGCAGTCTATGGTGGAATGTCCCGAACAGAACGCGATGATATCAAAGAGGCATTCAACGACCCCGACTCACCATTACGAATCCTAGTCGGGACCGATAGTGCAAGTGAAGGACTGAACCTCCAACGGATGTGCCGCTACGTCAGCCACTATGAGATACCATGGAATCCAATGCGGCTTGAACAACGGAATGGTCGCGTGGACCGCCATGGTCAAGAACGTGACGTTGGGATTTTCCACTACACGAGCGACGATCAGGCCGATCAGCGTTTCCTTGCCTACGTTCTGAACAAAGTCAACGAAGCACGGGACGATCTCGGCAGCGTCGGCACTGTTATCGACAGCGGTGTACAGCGACGGTTCTGGGGAGGCGGAATCGAACAGAGTACACTGGAAGATCGTGTAGAGCGGGTTCGCAGCAACGATCCCGCAAAGGAGGATCTGGAGGGTGTAGATGCACCCACCCAGGCAGAGTTCTTAGAGGCCAAGCAGCGGTTCCAACAGGCAAGTCGTGACTACGACTTGACGCCCGAAGCGATACGGAACGTCGTCGACTCCTACTTGGAAATGCACAATGCTGATCTTCAGCAGAATCGGAACGGATACCGTATCACTGGTGCGCGTGGTCGCCTCAAGGAATTCCTCACCCGAAACCTCGCTGACGCACAAGAATCAGTGCCAAAGCTAGTTTTCGATCCACAAACCTTCATCAAGGAAGTAAACGGGCGTGAGATCTACCGCCCCCAGAAAGGAGTCCGTCTAATCCGAATAGGGCATCCCTTGGTTGAGACGAGTATATCGTACTTCCGTCGAGCTATCTGGGGCCAAGAAGACGATATTAATCGCTGGACGGTCGTCGGCTACGATCCAGATATGGGACAAGAAGCATATGTTGAGTTTCACTATCTACTAACTGCTCGTAACCAACTTCAAGAAGTAGTTCACGCTGATGTGGGTTCTTGGTGGTTCCACGTCACGCCCGAAACTCTTTCGAGAGCGGAGAATCCACCAGAGGTGAACGACGAACGGGCACTTGACGGAACGGCTATGGCAGACTGGTGGGACAGACTTCGTCCAGCTTTCGTTACCATCGAACCATACGTCGAACCGCTTGAGGAATCGCTCCGCCATGAAACTCGAACAGAACTCGAATCCGAACTCGAATCCGCAGGTGAGAAAGCCCGTGAACAGCTCGAAGAAGAGTTCGAACAACGTATGAAAGAACTCGAAAAGGACCTCACTGATCAGCGAAAAGAACGACTGCGTGAGGAGCTTTCACAGGCCGAAGAAAGAGCCCAACAGCTCACCTTCGATCCTGAGGAAAACGTCGAACGTCAACGCCGTGTCGAGGAACTCCGAAGACAACTGTCCGAAGAGGATCTGAAAGTATGGGAAGAGAATCAGCGACTGATGAGAGAACGGCTTGAGCGTGAGAACGAACGATTCTTAGAAGAAGTGCTCCCGAAGCGGTACACTCTGGCGGATGAAATCGACATCACAGAACTGGGTGCGAAGCTGTACGTACCCGTGAGTGGAGGGAATTCGCTATGAGTGCCGTCGAAATGTCTGAGGCAGTGCAAGAGGACGAACCGAATGCTTGGTGGACGACGCTCAAGCATCAAGGCGTTCTACTAAGCCCAATCATTCTCGAAGAGGTCTTTCCCGACGGCCCGCCGAGCATCGACGAACGCCAGTACGAGAAAATCAGGCGGTCATACAAAAGTTTCCGGAACGATACTGATGATCTCTATGGATGGCTAAATATTGTTCTCGAAGACCTTCTCGGACATCCTACGTCATCATGGGAGAAGGAGACGAATGTTTCCGCGGAGTATCGACGGGGTGACCTCCGACCGAATCGCGTCCTTCTCGATGAAGAGGGAGATGATGCCCGTGCTCTGGTGTGGATCGATACAGATCGTGTAACCGATGATGACGGGGAACCGGGTCGGATCGGGATTTACAGTGGGAAGCGAACCTACGCGAAATTCGTTCGACTACTCCGAGAGACTGGTACCGATATCGGTATTTTCACGAATGGCCATCAGTTCCGCGTCATTCATGCAACGCTCGACCACGAGAGCTGGACTGAATGGGACGCTCAAGCGTGGTTCCAGGGTGGCGAGGGTCGACGAGCACTCCGTGGGTTCTACGGCTTGCTGAGTGACGACGTCCTCTCGACACCGTCCGAGGACGAAGAGGAGTCACTCATTGGTCGGATCAAGGCAAGCCGAGACCGACAAGCCGATCTTTCGGACGTGATGGGTACGCAGGTCCGCGAAGCAGTCGAACTCCTCCTGAAAGACCTCGACGCGATCCTGATGGAGATGAGCGATGACGAACGTGAAGAGATACTCGCGCCGCTAATAGAGCGAGATCTCAGTCGACGTGACGAACTCCGCGCTCGCTATCAGGCATCGATCCGAATCGTGATGCGACTCGTCGTTGCGCTATACGCCGAGAGCCGCGAGCTGTTCCCGAAGGATAACCCGGTCTACTATAACTCCTACAGTGTCGAAGGGCTGTTCCGAGATCTCCGAGAAGCACGTATCGAGGAAGGCGAGGACACGCTCGAAAAGCAATATAGTGCGTGGCCGCGTCTGCAGGCCTTATCCCGTCTCGTCTATTACGGGAGTCCTCACAGCGATGTCCCCCTCCGTGCGTACGGTGGTCGACTATTCCGTCCACCGGGGGAAGACGGAGATGATGACGTGCTCGCCGGGCTCGCTGTGTTCGAGGATGACGATATCCGACTGAGCGATGCGACCATCCTCGAAGTCCTGGAGAAGCTGAAGATCGCTGAGTTCGAGAGCGGCGGACAGCGTCGCACCGGTCCTGTCGATTTCAGCGATTTGCGAACCGAGTACATCGGCATGATGTACGAGGGGCTGCTGGACTACGAACTTCGAGAGGCTACCGAAGACGACGGTGCAATTCTTTTCTTGAATATCGGCGATCAGCCCGCCCTTCCGTTCAACGTCCTCGAGAATCTGGATGACAGTGGGCTCGAGAAGCTGGTTGACAATCTCAAAGATAACGCTTCAGACTCCTTCCTCGCTGACGATGAGGTATCCGAGGACGATTTCGAGGAAGATGAACTCGACGAGGATGAGGAAGAAGCGACTGACGAGGATGAGGAAGACGAGCTCGACGAGTACGACAACGACCTAGAGGCACGTGTTCACCAGTGGGCAAAGCGCGTCGTCGAGGAGACTGGTGTGTATATGCCGCACTTCAATACAGTGCGAGCGATGGATCCCACGACTCAGGAGAAATACGAGAACAAAGCCGCAAGGCGCGTCGTGGACCGGATCATTCGTCCGGGAGGCACCTACCTCGTGAGCCACAGTGGTACGCGGAAGTCCACCGGAACGTTCTACACACCCCCTGGACTCGCAGTGCCGACAGTCCACCGAACGCTGGAACCACTCGCCTACGAAGAACACGGTGAAACGAAGGTTCCCAAGAAGCCTGAGGAAATTCTGGATCTACAGGTGTGTGACCCTGCGATGGGATCTGGGACGTTCCCGGTTGCAGCGCTTCGGTATCTCACAGATGCACTCAAGGAATCGTTCGAAGAGCACGTCTTCCCCGAGGTAGACGAGGGTGACCCAATCGCTGCTCCCTTGGGAGACACGGCGAAGGGCTATCTCAACGAGCGGCTACTGGAGATCCGGAAAGGAGAGAACGAGGACTGGCAAGATCGTCTTGAGATGCAGCTCAAGCGGTCGGTCGTTGAGCGATGCATCTACGGCGTCGACATCAATCCGCTCGCAGTGGAACTCGGGAAGCTCAGTCTCTGGATTGAGACGCTTGACCCAAAACTCCCATTCACGTTCCTTGACCACAAGCTCCGGGTCGGAAATAGTCT
>SLIS01000273.1 GCA_007135505.1 Halovivax sp. | reverse complement strand
GAGCGACGGCGACCAGTCCGCGGCGAGCGCGTCCGAATCGGAGCGCGATGCGGCCGTCGGTTCCAGTGGAAATGGAGGGGTCGACGGGCAACCCGGCCTCCAGAATTTCGCGGCCGAAATCCACTCGGACGGGGACCAAAACCCCTCCATTTCAGGTGGAGAAGTGGAATCGGCCCCGTCGCCGTCCCCCGATCCCGGCGCAGTCGAAATCGTCGCCGATCAGCGAGAGATGGACGCGAACATTGCCCGGGACCTCTCCAGACGTGACGGGGTCGAGGTTCGACTGGAGACGCTCGCGGTCGGCGACTACGTCTGCTCCGACCGCGTCGTCGTCGAGCGCAAGTCGACGGCGGACTTCGTCGACTCGCTGGTCGGTGGCGACCGGTCCGTCTTCGAGCAGGTGGGCGCGATGGCACGCCACTACGCCCGGCCGGTGGTGGTGATCGAGGGCGAGGGACTCTACGAGCAGCGTGACGTCCACCCGAACGCGGTCCGTGGGGCGCTCTCCAGCCTGGCCGTCGACTTCGGTGCGAGCGTCCTGCGCACCGATAGCGAAGCCGACACGACCGAACTCCTCGCCGTCGTCGCCGGCCGAGAACAAGAGACCGCCGACCGCGAGGTCTCCGTCCACGGCGAGAAACAGGACAAGACGCTCGGCGAGCAACAGGAGTACGTGGTCGCCTCGATCGCCGAGATCGGGCCGGTGACAGCTCGCTCGCTGCTCGAGGAATTCGGTACCGTCGAAGCGGTCATGACCGCGCGGGAAGACGACCTGCTCGAGGTCGACGGCGTCGGTCCGGTCACGGCCGAGCGCATCCGGGAGGTCGTCGGAAGCGACTACACCGGGTAGAAGCCGGTTCGCTTCCCGGCGAGCGGATCCGCATTCGACGGAGTACCCGGATCAGCGTCAGCCCAGCTGGCCGTCGCCGACACCAGCTCGCCGTCGACGTCGATCGATCGCTCGTCGGCCGACGAGCCGACGGACGCCTCGAGCGCACCGACGTCCGGTTCCGGAACGATAGCAGCGAGGCTCCCGTTGGCGGTCTCGACGTCCTCGTACGTGATCGACGAGACGAGCCCGGTCGCGTCCGCGAGCGCTTCGACATTCGTGTCATTCGCGCCGCCTCCCTCGCCGGGCTCGTCCACCACCGCACCGGGGTCGCGGTAGGTGCCGACCGCGACGTGTCCGTGTCCAGCCGTGCCGGTGAGCCACGCGACTGACTCGGACACGTCGACCGCCCGGTCCACGTCACCGTGGCGCGCGTCGATCGCCGATTCGAGCGTCGTGGTCGAACCGGCCGGCCCGCCCGAACCGAGTTCGAACAGGACCCCATCGTCGGCAACCGCGACGGCGATCTCGTCGTCCGTATAGACGTCGTACGCGCCGATGTCGTCGGCCCGTTCCATCCCCGTGGGCGCGGCGGTAACCGGGTCACGGGTCAACCGGTCACCGATTTCACCGGGTAGTATCGTTCCTTCGGCGACCAGGACGTCGGGGGTCACGAGGATGCGTTCTGCTTTGGAAGCGAGTTCGTCGGGGCGACCGGGATCGCCCGCCCCGACGAGGCCCGCCAACCCGTACCTGGTGACGGCCTGGCCGAGGACGAGGACGACCGTTTCGAGGCCGACCATCGGATAGGCGTGCATCGGATCGTTCCGAACGGCGTCCGATTCGTCCTCCTCGACGGCCTCCGGGTCTCGCGATCCGCCGGTCGCGAGCGCCTCGATTCGGGCCCAATCGAGGTACGCGAACGCGATCGAACCCGCCTCGTCCGGCGTCATCCAGCGACTGTACGACGGTGGGTCGTCCGCCGATTCCTCGTCTGCGGCTACGGTCTGCGTTACCGTGGCGGCCACAACCGTGGCGCCCACACATTCGAGCAACGCCCGTCGGTCGAGAGCCATTTCGAACATCCACAACCGCGCGCGTGATATAGCGACCACCTGATTCGGTCGCGTCGGTGCGGTCCAGATTCGACGAAAGCGGTTGCCACCCGCGTCTGCTCCGGGGCGGGACCGACCGAGGCCCTAGTGGACCTTGAGTTCGACGCGTCGACCGTCGGGATCGCGGACGTACGCCGCCCAGGCTCGGCCGTACGCCCCGTATCGTTCGTACGGTTCGCCGCCTTCGACCTCGACCCCGTGCTCGCGAAGCGTCGAGAGCAGGTCTTCGAGTTCGGTCAGCGAGTCGGTTTCGCTCGAGCGGACCAGGAGGCAAAGATGCTCCCCGCCGACGTCGATTTCGTCGTCCGTCGGGACCAGGTGGACGTGTCGACCGCCGGCGGCGACCGCGACGTAGGGGACCTCGCCGGCTTCGTATCGCTCGCGGTCCCGGATCGGCATGCCGAGGCGGTCGCGATAGAATTCGAGGGCGCGCTCGAGATCGGTCACACGGATCGCCACGTGATCGAGGTCGACGACGTCGATCGCCATACCGAACCTTCGAACGGATTCCGGCTTATCCGTTCGGGTGTCCAAAGCCCGCCACGGCGTTGCACGCAGACAATTATACAGAGAGTCATCGAAGTTAAATTCCTTCACCCCATATATCTCAAAAACTTTAACCCATTGGAGATTCTATAGATAATTAGTGATGGTGAGAACGGGTGACGAACGGAGCTGCCCGGAGTGTACCGGGCGGCTTCGACCCACCGGAACGGAGATCTGCTGTGAGGATTGCGGGCTGGTAGTGGACGAAGACGCCCTCGACCGCGGCCCCGAGTGGCGATCGTTCGACGATCAGACGGATCGACGACGGACGGGGGCACCGCTGACGAGATCGAGACACGATCGCGGCCTCTCGACGGAAATCGGGTACGAAGCGACGGGCCGCATCACCGGTCGCAAACGCCGGCAACTGGCCAGACTGCGACGCGAACACGATCGAGCGCGGATCCCTACCAAGACCGACCAGAATCAGGTCGCCGGCTTTACCGAGATCCGGCGGCTGGTGACGGCCCTCTCACTCCCCATCGACGCCAGGGAGCAGGCCTGTACGCTCTTCGAGACGGCTCAGAACGAGGGACTGCTTCCCGGCCGATCGATCGAGGGCTTCGCCGCTGCGGCGGTCTACTCCACGGCCAGGGCGTTGAACCTCCCACGGACGATCGACGAAGTCGTCGCGGAAGCGACGGCCAGCGAACGCGAACTGAAGGCCGCCTACGACGCCATGAATCGTGAACTCGGACTTCCCACCGGTCCGATAGATCCGGCCAGTTACCTGCCCCGATTCGCATCAGAACTCGAACTCGATACCGAGATCGAACGGGAGGCAACGCAGTACCTGTCGATTCTCGCGGAACACGACGCGATCGGTGGTCGAAACCCGTCCGGCGTCGCCGCAGCGTGTCTCTACCTCGCCGCCACCGAGAACGACCTGGACGTCACCCAGGCGGCGGCCGGAAGCGTGGCGGACGTCTCACCCGTCACGATCAGAAAGACCGTCCAGCAACTCGAGCAACTGTGTTGACGGACCGGAACGCCTTTTTCGATCTACCGACGATCCGGTGACATGATTGGATCCGGAACGGAAACCCTCGAGGATCTCGTCGGCCTCGTCGCGGTCGCGACGCTGCCACTCGGCATCCTCGCGTTCGTCTTCGCCGGCTGGCACCTCGGCGTCGCTGTCTTCGTCGTCGTCTGGCTACTGCTCGTCCCGGTGTTCGGAATATTGATCGAACTCTACGAATCGCGGACCGAATCGATCGACGACGAGCCGAGTGCGACGTCGACGACGGATCCGCTCGAGACGCTCCGGGAGCGCTACGCCCGCGGCGAAATAGACGAATCGGAGTTCGAGCGGCGCGTCGACGCCCTGCTCGAAACCGACCCGGACGAATCGGCCAGTCGCGTCGCCGACCGCGACGACGGTCGTCCCGTCGAGTACGAGACGTAACGGAGATCG
>SLIS01000430.1 GCA_007135505.1 Halovivax sp. | reverse complement strand
GGGTTGATTCTTCAAATTTCCGGGACGCAGGCGTCAGGGGCGGGATTTAGATCGCTCCCCTGGCCCCAACTCGGCATCGTTCGGACTGCGAGAACGACGCCGGGCTAGAAGCGACGACGGACGTGGCGTCGCTGGCCGCACACTGCCCCGTGGTCGCCTCCGTGCCGCCGGTCGGGTCAGTCCAGCTCTCGCCACGTCGCCGTCGCGGTCACGCGGTCGTCGTCGATCTCGACCGACCGTTCGTCCGCTGATGCGCCGAGTAACGCCTCGAGTTCGGCGTCGGGTTCGTCGACGATCGCCGCGAAGCTGCCGGTCGAGGTCGACTCGTCTTCGACGGTGAGCGACGCGACCAGTCCGTCCGCGTCTGTGAGTTCCTCGAAGGCGGGGTCGACGAGTCCGCGGTCCTCGTCCGGTCGAGCTGCGGGTTCGTCGGCGGCCGGATCGTTGTACTGTCCGACGGCGACGTCGCCGTGGCCGGCGGTTGCGACGAGCCACCGGACGGGCTCGGATTCGTCGGTCGCCCGGTCGTCGCCCCCTGCCGCGGCGATGGTCCGCTCGAGGATCGCCCGCGTGGCCGCCTGCTCCCCGTCTTCGCCGCCGCCGATCACGATCGCGTCGCTGGCGACGGCGACCGCCTCGTCGACGTCGTCCTCGACCGGCGTGAAAACGTCGTACCCCGCGATTTCGTCGGTCCGTTCGAGCTGTGTGACGAACGTCGCCTCCGGCTCGGCAGTCAGCCGGTCGCCGATTTCCTCGGGCTCCATCGATCCGGCCACGACGAGGGCGTCGTTCACCCGGAGCAGTTTCTCGACGCTCGATTCGAATTCGTCGGCGTCAAGCACCCCGCCGAGTCCGTACTGCGCCAGCTCGAACCCGGCGGAGAGGTACAGCCCGAGCAACCCATCCGACGGGATCGCGATCATCGGGTCCGCCTCGAGTTCCGGTGGGACCTCGGTATCCTCGGCCGCTCCGGCTTCCTCGAGCTCGTCTTCGACGTACGTCTCGAGTGTCGTCCAGTCGACGTACGCAAAATCGACCCAGCCGTCGTCCAGGGTCAGCCACCGACCGTAGGTCGGGAGCTCGTCGCTGGGGTGGTCGTCGTCCACCACCGCTCGGGCGGTAGCGATGCCGGGAACGGCCGCCCCCGCGGTCGCGATCGTCGCCGTTACGCCCACGAGCTCCAGGACGTCCCGTCGATTCGACGTCATTACTGTCGGTACTCGTTCCGGTTCGATATAGCCCGCACCTTCGTTCGTCCCGGACTGACTATTCGTGGCGACGGACATCGCCGTTCGCGACCCGGCGGCCGGAAAACACGACCGACGGCCGGCGCTAGATGTCCTGGCGGGTGAAGCCGTACGTCGCGAGACTCAACAGGACGAAGAACGTCACGAGAAGGATGCCGGCGTCGACGAACGCGTACTCCTCGTGGACGAGGATCGCCGTGTAGTCGTAGTAGCGACTCGGCGTGAGGTCGCCGACCCACTCGTACTCCGGGTCCAGTCTGGAGACGCCGTCGACCAGCCAGAGGAGAAACACCACACTCAGGGCCGCCGCCCTGGCGGTTCGAACGTGGTCGAGCGCGACGGAGAGGACGACGCCGATGGCGGCACAGACCAGGAGGTAGGGGATCGAGAGCAGGTGCACCATCGCGAGGGCCACGGGATCGAACGATTCGCCAATCACGAGTGCACCGACGTAGATGATGATCGGAACCCCGACGTTCAGCGCGGCAAGGGGCACCCACAGGGCCGCGACCTTCTGGAGGAGCACCGACTCGCGGGAGATCGGGTTGGAGAGCGTGAGGTCCATCTTTCGGTCCTGGATATCGGCCGCGATCATGCCGGCGCCGACGTACGCGAAGTAGATGGCGACGAGCAGGGCCCAGAAGAAGGAGTAGATCTCGGCGGCGATGAAGCCTTCGATGGTGTGGAGCTCTTCGATTCCGAACATGGCGAACATGTACTCCGGGAACGCCTCCTCGAACACGTCCATCTCATCCTGAATGCCGGGGAACATCGCGAAGTACAGCGCCGACAGCAGGGCGAACACCACGATCAGTACGACCGAGCTCCGCACGCGCTTTCTGGACTCCATTCGGAGGATGGCCGTCATGATCGCACCTCCAGGCGGTCGCCCGCGTACTGTCGCCCGTGCGGGCGATTCGGGCGGACCCGCACGGTCGGGCGAATCGAACTGACGCTCTCGGCGTCGGCGCGCCCGGTCCGTTCGTCGACCCCGTCGTGGACGGACGGCATGTCAGATATCCCTCCGCGTGAAGGCGAACGTGGCAACTCCAAGCAGGACGAGAAACGACGCCAGGAGGATGCCGGCGTCGACGAACGCGTACTCCTCGTGGACGAGGACCGCCGACGGTTCGTAGTACCGGCTCGGCGTGAGGTCGCCGACCCACTCGAAGTCGGGATTCATGGTGGACAGCCCGTCGATCAGCCAGAGAACGAACACCAGCACCAGCGCGGTGGCCTGGGCGGTTTCGACGCGATCGACGAAGACGGACAGGACGATGCCGATGCCGGCACAGACGAGCAGGTACGGAACGCCAAGCAGGTGGGCCATGGCGAGGACGACCGGATCGAGTGACTCGCCGAGCGCGACCGCACCGACGAGCAACACGGCTCCCAGTCCGAGGTTGAGCGCGACCAGCGGGACCCACAGGGCCCCGACCTTCTGGAGGACGACCGACTCGCGAGAGACCGGATTGGAGAGGGTGAGATCCATCCGGCGCGTGCGGATGTCCCGCGAGATCATCCCCGCGCTGACGTACGCGAAGTAGACCCCGGCGAGCAGGATCCACACGAACGGAAAGATGTAGCCACCGAGGAATCCCTCGATCGTGGAGAGCTCTTCGATCCCGAGCAGTTCCAGCATGAACTCCGGGTACACCTCCTCGAACAGCTCCGCTTCGTCCTGGATGCTCGGGAACACGACGAAGAAGAACGACGTGAGCAGGACGAGGAGACCGGTCAGGGTGAGCGTCCCGCGGAGCAGCGTTCTCGACTCGTTGCGGAGAATGGCCGTCATTCTGCCTCCGTGGTGGCGTCGCCCCCGTAGTAGTGTTTGAAGATGTCGTCGAGACGAGGATCGCCGATGTCGACGTCGTCGACGTCGAACTGGACGAGGTGGTCCAACAGGGCGGCGGGCTCGCCGGTGTAGGTGAACCGAGCCGACCTGTCGACGATCTCGAGGTCGAGCATCTCCGGCGTGGCAAACTGTGCTTCCACGACCGGCGTCGACAGGCGCACTCGGACCTCCTTTCCACCCCGCTTGAGCAGGTCGTCGATGTCCTCGAGGGCGACCAGTTCCCCCTCGCGGATGATGCCGACGCGGTCGCAGACGCGCTGGACCTCGCTGAGGACGTGCGAGGAGAAGAAGATGGTCTTCCCGGCGTCGCGCTCGTCCTCCAGGAACAGGTGCATCCGGTCCTGCTTGAGCGGGTCCAGCCCGGACGTCGGTTCGTCCAGGATGACGAGTTCCGGGTCGTGCATGAACGCCTGTACGATGCCGAGCATCCGCTTGTTCCCGTGCGAGTAGGTCTCGATTCGCTTATCGAGCGGCGGATCGAACAGCTCCAGCATCTCCTCGCGTCGTTCGTCGCCGCGCATCCGCGCGAAGTAATCGAGTACCTGGCGACCGGTCAGTCGCTCCTCGAACCCGAGCGAGTCCGGCAGGTACCCGACGTCGGCCTTGGTCGCCGTGAGCGCCCGCCGGTCGCGGATGTCCGCCCCGAGGACGGTTGCCGTCCCAGCCGTCGGTTTGATGAGCCCGAGCAACAGCCGGATCGTCGTCGTCTTCCCGGCCCCGTTCGGTCCCAGGTACCCGAAGATCTCGCCTCCCTCGACCGAGAACGTGACCTCGTCGTTGGCCACTACGTCGCCGTAGTGTTTGGTCAGCCCCTCGAACTGG
>SLIS01000303.1 GCA_007135505.1 Halovivax sp. | reverse complement strand
TGAAGTCGCACAGTACCTTCGAACGGTCGCAGAACATCTCGAATCGGGCGACGAATTCACTCTCGAGTCCGGCAGTGAGTCGGTAACACTCGCTCCACCGGGACGCGTTGAGCTCGAGGTTGAGGTCGAACGTGAGACATCGCGGTCAGGGGGCTCCTCGGAGATTGAACTCGAGTTCGAATTGGAATGGGACGAAAACGCAACTGAGGCCGATAACCTCACTATTGAGTGAGTGTTTCACAACCTGAAGCACACATGTTTGTGACGGTACAAACAGGAGTATATCGGACGTAAGGGCAACAGATCGCCCGTACTCACCATTCAGAGCAGAGATGTGTGACCTATTTGTGACAATCTTAACAGTAGTTGGTAGTACAGTTCCTTTATTCAGTACCCCGTGTGAAGCCCGCGTTACGTATAGGTGGAGGATGTACCACTGGTAGTTGGGAATCATTCAATATCCGATAAAATGCGTACAAGAGTCAGAGGTTGTATGCAGCACATAGCCACATTTGTTTCCAATCCTCAACAGTCACATAGCCGTTCGGTAGGTCTGCGTATCGGTCAGTAGCTTGGTACACGCCCTCACCGAATTAGATCGGTCAATATAAATCCCGCAGTGTTCCTTTCTCCGTGGTTGAGCGCGTCGACGAAGACCAAGAGTCGGTACGTTCCTAAACCACTACCGCGGCGAGTTGTTTGTGAAGGCACAAGCGAGGGAGAGCAGGGGGGTAGAGTAGTTGAAGAGTCTCAGAACTCACTCAGCTGCGTCTGCTTACCCACCTCTTCCCGAGCGTACTCTCGGCATGCCTCCTGCATCTTGTTGTACCTCTCTTTGACTTTGTGTTCTTTCCACTTCTTCTTTAACGTCTTCTCGATACCCTTTCTGGAAGTGTACTGAGAGACCACTCGGTAATCCGCAGGACCGTCTTCCCAATCCCTGAGTAGGCCGACCTCCTGTCCCAGTTCGATCAATTGGTTGGTGATCTCATCAATCAGCTCAGATCCGTAGTTCCGCGCACCCGCCTTGATTTCACGCCTGATGTCTGAGTGATCGATGAAGGTGTCTCTCCCTCTTGAGGAATAGGCGCGAGTGATCACCCGGAGCTGGTCAATGTCTGCCGATTCGGGTAGAACGCTAACTGCTCCCGTCGCAGTTCTACAATTCTCTAGTACTGAGTTGAGTGGACCAATGGAGTGTTTGGCCAGCTTAGAGAGTTCAGCGATGGGGTCGTCACCCGGGAGATTATCGGGGGTTTCGTCTGGCAGACTCTTCTTGAGATTGAGTTCTTTCTCCGTTCTGTTCACGCCCCAGACCTTCACATCCTCGCCTCTCGCCAACATCTTCCGAGATGCGGTAGTTGCGTAGTTATCGTACGTCGCTAGCACATACTCTGCGAACACCATCTCTTGTCCGAGGTAGTTCTCCTCGATATAGTCTTGCCACTCCTCGACCGTCTCTCGCTGCTCAAGGAGATCGTTAATCTCACTGCCAACGTTTGTTGGGAGGCTGGCCTTTGCTTCTCCGAAGATGACCTTCCCCTCTAAGTCGTGAAGTAGGAAGTCGAAATTCTTGACTCCACACTCCTCTAGCGGATCCGCACGGACGAACTGGTATCCCTCCGGTGCAGACTGCGCGAACGGGAAGACACAAAAATTGACCAGTCTCCGGTGCTCTCGCTCCTGGTCGATGAAGTTCTCAAGGTCATCCTTGTAGCCTTCGCGGTCGAAATCCCTGTTCTTAGGTATTATGCACTCTCGATATGCACTTCTGAATTCACTCGTGTGATGGTCAGGTAGGTCGGAGGGAGGCTCGATACTGACCATCTATGAAGCAGTCTGAGAATTGTGCAGGTCCAGTTCGGCGCTCCCGTCGACGAGCTGCAATACACAGAAGTAGAACTCGATCAGGGAAGGAAACGAGCAGTTCGTCTCGGGGACGATCCGCATCTCGTCCGCAGTGGCGCTGATGTTGAAGAACGAGTTCCGATTCTCGTCGACTACCTGAGCGGAGAAGTCGAGTGAACCGGCCTGCATCGTCACATCTGTGAAACTGAAGTCGACCCGGTCGCGGTTTCTGGTGCCCTCGACAAAATCCTCCGCTAGTACGCGAGTAAATTCACGGTCGAAGGTGACTTCACCCGCTTCAACTTTGGGCACCGTAATCGACAAATTTCCCGATTCCACCTCCTCCTCGGTAAATCGGATCGCTTTAGTGATGTCCTTCAGCTCCAGAACGTTCTCAATGACTTCCTCGACAAGCTCAAAGAGGAGGTCGAAGTTCTTCGAGTTCATTTTCTTCAGCGTGAACTTCCCGCGGGAGTCGATTTTCAGGGAGAGGTTCTGATGCTCGTACTGGATTCGGACGGGTACAACACCGTACCCGCTTCGGAGTTCCTCAATTGCTTCCTTCCCGTCCCGGCCTTTGTACTCAATAGAGCGCTGTACGCTAGGTCGAATCTCGGCCTCCGCCAAGTCGGGGACTCGCTCGGACTTGAATTCAGTAATTCGGACATCGTTGTGCTCCAGAACGAGTTCGTTCATGCGCTGGAAGTCTTCCAGCATGATTGGCATGAGGGAGATGTCGTCCCTCCGGCCTAGCATGGGGAGGAGAGCTTGATCGATAGCCTCCTGCGTCTCTGCAGTCAGGATTGTGATGATCTCGCTCTCGTTGCCGTATGGACCGATGAAGAAGTCCGCGCGATCTTCCGCTCCGAACCGGTTCGTATACTCGGCAGAAACCTTCGTCATCTCTCCGTAATCCTGTGTTTCGTACCTGTCTGGGAAGTTCGAGCTCCAGTCCTCGTCTGCGATGTAGAAGTAGAACTTGAGATGCTTGACGTGGTACTGCTCAAACGCGCTTTCAGTGTGGTCTATGACCTCCTGACAGAGTTGCTCAAGAGTGTAAGTACCCTGTTCTATCTTCATATCCGCATCCCTCTCTTGTGATGTGTCACGGTCGGGTATTATTCCTCCTTGTGGTTGGCTGATGGATAAAGGTTCTCTTGGGGCTAGTGCCGGTTGAGGGTGCTAATGAGGAGTTTGCACATCTAATGAGCAGCCGATTCAGAGGGCATGTCTGCAAGAAACGAGGATACTGTCCTACATACAGTCTATATGGAACACTCGAAGGTGGCTGTTCTAGAGGTTACTCCGTGCAAGATATGCGCCCTGCATCTTGCATCCCAGCACAGATACTAATCACATTTGATGGGAATCTCGATGTTCAACACGCATCTGTAGGTAACGGATTGGCCAATTCAGATTCGCATCCTATACCGATTAAAGAAACCACACTACTATCTACTGTTAATCCCCTTGTGTTGGGGAAATCTCTTTATAAGATGAGATTATACTGTGGGTTGTAGAGAGATGCCGGGGTTACTCACACGATCGAACGCCGCTGCTGCGAGGTTCACCGCGGTGATGACGTTCATAGCCGCCTACACGGCGTTTGCGTCGTCCGAACTCCTCGCGGCGTTTACCCTCGCCGTCGCCGGCGTAGCTCTGTGGGTTCTCACCGGCGACCCGTACAACCACGGCGCGCTCCGGCGCGTTTCGGGAGGTGTGATCTGGATGGTTCTTCTGATCCTCGGCGTCGGGTTCGGCCTCTCGTAAAAAAGTAGACGTCCTGGTTATTCGTTCTCGAGATCGCGAGCAGCGTATAGAAGCATCCCCTTCCAGGTGAATCCGTGGTGCTGCCGAGTCGCGTTTAGCTGTTCGTACTGACCGTCACCTTCGGCTTCTGGTGAGCCGAGACTACGGTGAGTGTGCATAAGGAGTCCGCGCCAGGTGAGCCCGTTTCGGTTCTTGAGCTCGTTGAGACGTTCGTATTGGTCGTAGGGCATCTCGACTGAAACGTATCGCTTCTTTTCGGAACCCGACACCTCGATATTGATCGATTTAGGTTCGTTCTCGTTGTCGGAGT
>SLIS01000398.1 GCA_007135505.1 Halovivax sp. | reverse complement strand
GTGGCGACCCAGCACCTGCTCTTCTTTGACCTCGCCGGTCTCCCAGTCGACCGTCCGCTGTTCGGTCGGGATCGACGTCGGGGCGTGGAGCGTGACCTCGCCGTAAATCGGCTCGCCGGAGGAGATCCCACCCTGGATGCCGCCGTGGTCGTTCTCGACCGGCTTCGGTGTGCCGTCCGCGACGAACGCCCACTCGTCGCTTCGCTCCGTGCCGGCGTACTCGCGCGCCTCGCGGCCGAGGCCGAACTCGAAGGCCGTCGTCGCGGGAATGGCCATCATGGCTCGGCCGATGCGAGCGGACAGCGAATCGAATCGCGGCGCGCCGAGCCCGACCGGGACGCCGCGGGCTTCGAAGTAGACGCTGCCGCCGATCGAGTCGCCCCGGCGCTGGTACTCCTCGACAAGTTCCTGCATCCGCTCGGCGGTCTCCCGATGCGCACAGCGAACGTCGGTGTCGTCGGCGTGATCGCGGATGTCCCCGAAGTCGACGTCGGGTGCCTCCACGTCGCCGATCTGGTTGACGTGAGCGGCGAGTTGGATACCCTCCCGTGCGAGCAGCTTCCTGGCGATGGCACCCGCGGCGACCCAATTGACCGTCTCCCGGGCCGACGAGCGGCCGCCGCCACCCCAGTTGCGCGTCCCGAACTTCGCCGAATAGGTGAAGTCACCGTGGGACGGCCGCGGCGCAGTGATGAAGGGTTCGTACTTCCCTGATCGGGCGTCCTTGTTTTGGATCGTCAGGCCGATCGGCGTGCCCGTGGTGTAGCCGTCCTGGACCCCCGACTCGATGGAAACCGCGTCCGGTTCGCCGCGGCTGGTCGTGATCGTCGACTGTCCCGGCTTGCGCCGATCGAGCTCTCGCTGGATGTCCTCCGCGTCGAGTTCGAGACCCGCCGGACAGCCGGAGACGATACAGCCCATGGACGGACCGTGACTCTCGCCGTAGGTCGTCACCTGGAAGAGCCGGCCGAACCGATTGCCGTTCATTACTCCGGAATGGGGGACGCCGACACTTAGCGATGGGGTTTCTGGCGAATCTGAACGGTGTCGAGCGGGATGCTTCGACAGGGAGTGTCGTGCGGCGGCCGACGTGTGAAGGTGGTCCACGTTCGAACCCGTTCGCGGGAAACGGGGCAGTAGGGCCTCACTCGTCCGGGCACAATTCCGCCTGGGTGGACCCCGACACGTTCGTCGACTCGAAGTCGAGCAACCGACGCTTCGTCTCCACGCCCCCGGCCGCCGAGTAGCCCCGAAGCGAACCGTCGCTGGCGACGACGCGATGGCAGGGAACGACCAGCGGAACCGGATTGGCCCCACACGCCTGCCCCACGGCGACGGGAGCGGTGTCGAGGGCGTCGGCGAGGTCCCCGTACGTGCGCGTCTCGCCGTACGGAATCGCGGCCATCGCGTCCATCACGTCACCGAGAAAGCCGTCCGGGAATTCGACGTCGAGGTCGAACGATCGGCGGTCTCCCTGCTCGTAGGCCCGCACTTGCCGTCGGATCTCGGCCGGCGGGGCGCTGACGGTCGCGGCGTCGAGTTCGATCGTCGTGTCGAATAGGGTTACGTGCATGATGGGTGGGCGGTGCTGGCGCTCGATTTCACGGTCACGGTGTTACCACGTGAGACCCTCGTAGACGTCCAGTCGGTCGCGGTCGACGTCGACGCGACGACCGTCGACGAGGACGCGCCGGGCCATCCCCTCGAACGAGAGGGCCGCGTACTCCGGCCAATCGGTCGCCAGGACGGCCCCGTCGGCACCGTCGAGGGCGGCGTCTGCCGAATCAGCGTAGGTGATCGCCACGTCGCGATCCGCGTCGGCGTAGTACTCGCGGACGTTCTCGATCGCTACCGGATCGTGGGCGACGACCGAGGCCCCGTGCTCCTGGAGTCGGTCGATCACGACGAGCGATCGTGATTTGCGGATGTCGTCCGTGTTCGGTTTGAACGACAGCCCGAGGACGGCGATCGTCGCCCCGTCGAGGTCGACGTGGTCGGCGAGCAAGGAGACGAGTCGATCCGGCTGGCCGTCGTTGACCGAAACCACCGCGTCCAGGAGTTCGGGCTCGTAGCCCTGCTCCCGGGCGCCGGCTCGAATCGCGTTGACGTCCTTCGGGAAACAGGAGCCGCCCCAGCCGAGACCCGAGCGCATGAACCGATCGGAGATGCGGTCGTCGAGCCCGACGGCGTCCAGGACCTCGTAGGCGTCGGCCCCGTAGGCCTTCGCGACGTTGCCGAGTTCGTTGACCAGCGAGACCTTCGAGGCCAAAAAGGCGTTGTTCGCGTACTTGATGAGCTCGGCCGAGCGAATGTCGGTCTCGACGTAGTCGGTTTCGTCCCGGTCGATTATCGATGCGTAGAGGTCTCGAAGGGTCCCGGCTGCATCCTCGCTCGTCGCGCCCACGACGACCTTGTCCGGCTCCTGGAAGTCCGAGACGGCACTGCCCATGCGGAGAAACTCCGGATTCATCGCCAGCTCGAGGTCTTCGCCGACGGACCGGCCGGCGGCGTCGGCCACGATCGGTCCGACGACGTCCTCGGTCGTGCCCGGCAGGACCGTGCTCTTGACGACGACGAGGTGGCCGGAAGCCGCCTCCGGGTCGGCATCGTCCGCGGCCGCGAGTGCCTCACCCAGCGACTCGCTGGCGGCGCGCATCGGCCCGAGGCCGAGACTCCCGTCTTCGTTCTGTGGCGTCGGCAGACAGAGCATCGTGAGTTTGGTCTCGGCGACGACGTCGTAGTCGGTCGTCGCCCGCAGTCGACCCCCGGCGTGGTCCCCAATCAGCGGCGCCAGTCCGGGTTCGTGAATCGGCGACTCGCCGGCGTTGATCGACGCGACGGTGTCTTCGTCGATGTCGACGTTGACTACCTCGTGGCCCAGTTCGGCGAGACAGGCCGCGACGGTGGTCCCGACGTAGCCGCTGCCGACGATGGAGACGTACATGTCAGTGGCCACGACGGGTGGGGCTTTGTGGTTTGTGGGATCGGATAGCGAACCGCTTACGGCGGGTATTCGACACTACTCCGCCGCCTGCGTCGCCTCGGTCTGTTCCAGGAGGCGCTCCTCGGCGCGATCGCGGTCCTCCGGGTAGCCGACGTCGACGCGCCAGCCGTCCATACGAATCGCGTCGATGGTGCGTCCGGACTGGATCAACAGATCGATCGCGTCGGGCAGTTCGTACTCGCCCCGCCCGGACGGCTGGACGAGGTGACAGGCGTGGAAGATCGCCGGCGTGAAGGTGTAAAAGCCCGTCATCACCAGGTTCGACGGCGGATCGTCGGGTTTCTCCATGACTTCGACCACTTCGCCGTACTCGTTGGTGTCGAGGACGCCGTACCGGGAGGCTTCCTCCCACGGAACCTCCTCGACGAGGAACGCGGCGTCGGCCCGCTCTTCTTGCTGGCGATTGACGACGTCACCCAGGTTGCCCCGGAAGACGTTGTCGCCGAGCATCAGCATGAAGTCGTCGTCGATGTGCGGTTCGGCCTGGAGGATGGCGTGGGCCAGCCCGGCCTGCTCGCGCTGGTGGGCGTAGGTGATGGGGACGTCCCGGTACGCGTCGTCGTAGCGCTCGATGATCTGTTCTTTGAGGTGGCCGACGACCACGATCAGTTCGTTCGCGCCGATCTCGATGAGGTTGTCGAAGACATCTTCGACGATCGGCGTTCCGTCGACCTCGACCAGCGCCTTCGGCGTGTCCTCGGTGAGCGGCTCGAGACGGGTTCCCTTCCCCGCGGCGAGCACGACAGCTTGCATGTCCCTCCGTCCAGCGCGAACTGACATATCCTTTCGGGATCGATGCGACCGGGTACCGGCAGTAATCTCGGCTAAATGGGAGGGAATAGTCAGCTAGCGGGTAGCTAGGGGTCGCTGTCAGACCCACGTTCACGACCGGATGCGTGTCGGGAAACTCACTGGCTCTCAACCGTGTTCT
>SLIS01000143.1 GCA_007135505.1 Halovivax sp. | reverse complement strand
TTGGCGGCGGGCGGCGGCAGCAGTCGGCGAGATTCTCCAGTGCTGGGAGCACACGGGCGCCCCGGAGGCGATCCTGACCTACGACGCCTTCGACACGCCGGCGATCCGGACGGCGCTCGAGGCGATGACCGACCTGGAGACCACCTCGCGGCGCCTGACCGACTACGAGATCGATCCCGGGGAGTACCCCTCCGTGGGCGTGGTAGGTCTGGCTCAGCTCACGCCACTCGAGCGGTCCATCCTTCCCGAGGCGTACGAGTCCTACAGCCGGTTCGTCGACGGCGGCGGATCGGGTGCCGGCGACGGAACCGCGACGCGTGGAGACGGACCGCCCGAACGCGTCGATCTACCGTCGCTTTCGGTCTTCGATTCGCCGGCGGCGGTCGTCGACGCGGTGCTCGAGACGGTGACGGCGGAGACGGCAGACGACGTCGCGATCGTCCTGCAGGACGGGGGCGAGTACGCCTCGCTGCTCGAGTCCGGCCTCGCCGCGGCGGAGATTCCGTACTACGGTGGCCCGGGATTTGCGGACGACCGGGACCTGCAGTGTTTCCGCTCGCTGCTCCGGACGGTCTTCGCCGGTTCCGACGTCCGGGTCGGGGACGTTCGATCGATTCTTTCGCACCTCGAACTGCCCGTCGACGTCGAGCACGACGAGAAGCGCCTGTTCGCAGTCGACGCGGACGGGCTGGCCTGGATCCGAGACGTGTGCGAGCGGGCTCGCGACGGTACACTCGCGGACGCACTGACGGCCTACGAGGAAAAACTGGGCCGAAAGCTGGAGCGTCTCCGCGTCGAACTCGATCGCCTCGGCCTCCTCGAGGCGCCGCTCACGGAACGGGTCGTCGATCGACTCGCGTTTTACGTGCGAGCCTTCGAGGTCCCGATCGAGCGCGAGAACAGCGGCGTCCTGCTCGCCGACGCCACCTCGGCGGCCTACGTCGACCGCCCGCTCGTCCTCTGTCTGGGGCTCGACGAGGGCTGGACGCATCAGTCGCCGCAGCGGCCGTGGATCGACGCCGACACCGAGTTCGATCGCAACTTGCGGGCGTTTCAGTCGCTGCTCCAGAGCGGGACGGACCAGCACTGCCTCGTGGTCGATTCGGCCGGCGGTCGGCCGGTGACGCCGACCCTGTATCTCGAGGAAGTCCTCGACGTCGAATTCGAGCGCTTCGCCGATCTCGACCCCTCGCCTCGGGGCCGACCGCTCGGGACGGCCGGAGACGGGTTCGACCGAGTGCCGATCGCGGGCGGCGATCGCGACGAAACGGTCGAGACGATCAGCCAGTCGAGTCTCAATTCGTTCGTCAACTCGCCGCGCGACTACGGTTTTTCGCGCCTGCTGGAGGGGCCCGACCGGGACTACTTCGCAGAGGGGAACCTGTTTCACGACTTCGCGGAGTTCTACGCGAGCCAGCCCTCGTTCTGTCGGGGGACGGACGATCCGGCCCGGGCACTCGATCCCGCCCGCCGGGCGGAGGCCGTCGAGGCAATGGTCGAAGCGACCCGCACGTTCCACAGCGAGGTCGATCTCGACACGCGTCGAACACGGTACCGGATCGGACTCACCGTCCTCGCGGCCTTTCTCGCCGACCGGAGCCCCGATCCCGACGCCGACGAATTCACGTTTCTATCGCCAGCGGACGGCTGGGGCGACAACTTCTTCGAGACGGTCTTCGATCGGTCGGTCGACTCGTCGCTCGCCGAGCGCTGGTTCGACGAACCGGACCTGGGGGTGAAGGGCGTGATCGACCTCGTCGCCGACCCGACGCACCTGGTCGACTTCAAGAGCGGTTCGAAGAAGCGAGCGTCGACGATGACGAAGCGATCCGCGATGGACCCGCCGGGGGACCCGCCGAACTATCAGGCGCTTTGCTACCTGACCTACTGGCGGTCACAGCGACCGGACGAGCCACTCTCGTTCTCGTTTTTCCACTTTCTCGAGGCCCTCGACGCGGTCGTCTCGAGCGGCGAGGCGGCCCCGGACGCTCCCCTCCTCGCCGGCGTCGACTCGATCGAGTCGGTCCTCGAGGCGTGTACGACGACGATTCACTATCGACCGATCTCCTACGAGGAGTTCGTGACGACCCGCGAGGCGTTCGACGGGCTGTGCGAGGAGGCGGCCAACGCCTGCAACAAGACGTTCTCACAGCTCGAATTCGAGGAGTACCTCGACGTGCTCGACGCCCATCGGGTGCCCAAAACCCGCGACGCCGACGAACTCGCGTCCTCGGCGTTCGGCCGGGCGCTCTACGATTGGGCGGTCGACGCCGTCGGCGACTACAAGTACGTCGACAAGGGCTGTACGCAGGCGTGTCGGTACCTCGCAGATCTGCGGGCCGATACCTACTTCGAAGACGACCTCGATGCGTTCGAGCGCTTCGTCGGCGAGCGAATCGAGGACGTTAACGCCTGTCGGTGCGGCGAGTCGCGGTTTCCCGTGGCGGGTCTCGGCGGCGAACCCAACTGGCGTCGGGTCGATAACCGGGACCTCCTGCTGGAAGACGCGCTGCGTTCGGCCGACGGAGGTGTGCGCTGATGGCGTCGCCGAACCCGCGCCAGCGCGAACTCATCGAGGGAACCGAGGGGACGTACCTCGTCGACGCCGGGCCGGGGACCGGCAAGACCTTCACGATAACCCGGCGCTACGCTACCATCATCGATCAGCCCGGGGTCGAGCCCGAGGACGTCCTGCTCGTGACCTTCACCCGGAACGCGGCGCGAGAGATGCGCGATCGGATCGCCACCCACAGTGACTACGGCGCGAGGGCGCTTCGCGACGCGCCGATCGGCACCTTCCACAGCATCTGCATGGACGTGTTGGACGAACAGGGTGTCGACGCGCCGGCCCACCTCGGCCTCGACGGCGCGATAACCCACTCGACGCGCGTTATCGAGGACGAGACGCTCGAACGCGAGCACTTCCGCGAGTTCCTCGCCGGATTCGCCGACGACGCCGAGGACCACCGCGACTACCTGCGTGTGCTGTCCGATCCGGACGACATTCGCGGCGTGATCGAGAACCTGGCGGCCAAGGGGATCTTTCCGACGGCCACCGGCTGGTATCGTGACGGGGCGGCCCAGCTCGCGGGCGATCGGGAGGCGTTCGAGGCGGTCTTCGACGAGCTGAATCGACCGCGAAACGACGGGGGCAAGCAATCTACACTCCGGAGCCGGCTCACTGGATACGGCCGCGACGCCTGCTATCTGCCCGACGCACCCGATCGGGAGACGATACGCGGCGAAGGCGGATCGAAGGCGGTCCCGGAAGCGGTCGCCGACCTGGCCTTCGAGGCGGACCGAACCGCGTTGTTCGACTTCGTCCACGACGTCTACGTCGGTTACCTGGAGTTCTGCCTCTCGCGGGACTACCTGACCTTCCCGTTCTTGCAGCTGTTCGCCTTCGTCCACCTCTGTGAGAACGACGCCGTCAGGGAGCGCCTGTCCCGCGAGTCCGTGATGATCGACGAGTTCCAGGACACGAGCGAGGTGCAGTTCCAGCTCGCGCTATTGCTCTCCGGATCCGACAACGTCTGCGTCGTCGGCGACTGGAAGCAGAGCATCTACGGCTTCCAGTACGCCGACGTCGAGAACATCGCGTCCTTTCGCGATCGGCTCGATCGGTTCGTCGGCGACCTGAACGCCGATCGCGAGCGGGTCCCCGGCGAGTTCGACGCGGTGCGCTCGATCGAGCTGGATCGCAACTACCGCTCGACGCAGTCGATCGTCGACCTGGCCGAGAAGGGCCTCGTCGTCCCGGGCCGCGACGGGAAAGCGATCGACGAGGCGGCCGTCCGCGATCGCGTCGTCTCGCTGACCGCCGAGACGGATCGTGATCACTCTCGGATCGAGGCGATACGAGCGGATGCGAGCGAGGCTGCCGACGGGACAGGGGACGGCGGCCAGTCGACTGGCCCGGGCGAGGCCGATCCTGAACACCAGGCCATC
>SLIS01000288.1 GCA_007135505.1 Halovivax sp. | reverse complement strand
CGCGCCGACCGTCTCGGACTCGCTCCTCCCGGGAGTCGATCCCCGTCGCCTCACGGACGTAGCCGTAGACGTCGGTCATGTCGCCGTCGACGCCGTAGCGCGCGCGAGTTCGTCCGACCTCGCTCCGGACGACGCTCGCGAGCGGAAGCGAAACCTCGTTCTCGTCGGCGAACCGCGTCAGCAGCCGACTGTCCTTCTCCATCAGCCCGAGCGAGAAACCCACCTCCTGCCCCTCGGCGACGAACTCGGGGAACTTGTCCTCGGTCGCGGAGTTCCGCCCGGTGCTGGCGTTGAACACCGCGCACATCGTCTCCAGGTCGAGCCCCGCCGACCGGCCAAGCGCGACGGCCTCCGACGTCGCGACCATCGCCGAGAACGAGAGGTAGTTGTTGAGCAGCTTCATCGCGTGGCCCTGGCCGGGATCCGTGCCGACGTGGACGACGTCCGAGGCGAAGGCTTCGATGAACTCCCGGCAACGCTCGACCGTCGCCGCCCGGCCGCCGATCATCGCGGTCAACGTTCCCTCGGCGGCGCCGGTCGTCCCGCCGCTGACAGGCGACCCGAGGACCTCGGCGCCGCAGCGGGAGAGGCGCTCGGCGACGGTCCTGGTCGTCTCCGGCGTCGAGGTCGTCGTGTCGATCACGACCGAACCATCCGCGAGAGTGCCCTCGAGCTCCGACGCGACCGACTCGACCGCTTCCGGGCCGGGCAGCGAGAGAAAGATCACCGTCGCCGCCTCGCCGACGGCCGACGCCGAGTCCGCGCCGCGGGCGCCGTCGACGGCCTCGATCGCGTGCGCTCTGCGGTCGTACACGACGACGTCGTGGCCGGCCGCGACGAGGTGTGCGGCCATCGGGCGTCCCATTCGACCGAGACCGACGAATCCGAGCGTTTCCATGCGATCGACACGCCATCCCACCGCTTGAAACTGGCGCCCGCTGACCGCCAAACGGGTCGGACGGGCACCTCGATTCGACCAAGCTTGAAGTCGCCGCCCGTCCACGTTCGGCCGATGCCCTACCTCGCACTCGACACCACGTACCCGCCGACCGACGCCGAACGCCGCGCCTGCACCGCGGCGATCACCGACCGGTACGTCGAGGAGATGGCGACGACCGCCGATCACGTCGCGGTCGCGGTCCGGGACCGTCCGTCGGCCGCGATGGCGCTCGGTCGCGCCGTCGACGGTCCGATCGCGGTGCTCGACGCGGACGTCCGACGCGGTCGTTCGGTCGAACGACGACGCTCGTTCGCACTCGCGATCGTCGACTGGTTGGAGACGAACTGGGGCGTTCCCCGCCCGAACGTGAAGGTCGCGTTCACCGAACACGACGGCGACCAGCTGATGGGCGCGGATCGGGTCGGCGGGGAGTGGTCGCCCGACGAGTCGTGATCGGCGGGGCCGGCCGCCGGGTGAGCCCGTCGTCGGCCGGCCGAAATAGCGATTTGACCGTGGAGAAGACTTTTACTCCCGTTTCGATACGGTGGGATATGGAACGGCGCGCGTACGTCGTCGGGGCTGTCCTCTCGCTCTGTGTTCCCCTCGGCGGTTGCCTTTCCGACGAGTCGACCACCGACGAGCGGCGTCGAAATCGGGCCGATACCGACGACGGTCCGGAAACCGGTGGGCCCGAGACCGATGGAGAGTACGCCCAGCTGATTCACGTCGTCAACAGGACCGAGGAGGCGTGGGCGGTGTCCGTCGAAATCCGCTCCGACGACGTAGTCTTCGCCGAATCGGTCGCGGTAGAACCGGGCGAGAGCGAGGCCGAGTCGGTGACGCTCGACGCCGAGGAGGACTACACCATCGACGCCGAACGGGCGGACGGAGAGACGGATTCACACGAGGTTAGAACCGGGGACGACGATCACGCCATCGAGGTTCTCCTCGACGAGCGGCGGGTCGAAATCGTTCAACTGACGACGGATTGACCGAACGGATCGATCCGTTTCCGGCTGACAACCGCCTCCGGGCCGATCGTCGGCCGCCACGTACCGAGGCTGTAGCGACGGTGGGGCTGCGCCCGGTCTCCCCGGTACACAAAAATCGGGCCGAAACCGCCGTTACCGTCGCGCTGCCGTCGCAACCTCCGCACGGAGCTCGTCGACGAACGACTCGAAATCGGGATTGTCGCCCTCTCGGACCCACCGGTAGGTGACGATACCCGCCGCGTCGAGAACGAACGCGCTCCGCTGGGCCACTTCGACCATCCCGTACATGTCCTCGTAGACGACGTCGTACTGCCGGATGATCTCGTGGTTCCAGTCCGAAAGCATCGGGAAATTGAGGCCGTGCTCCCTGATCCAGATATTCTGTGCGAACGGCAGATCCACGCTGATCCCGTACACTCGTGCGTCGAGTTCCTCGAACGCGTCCATCGAGTCGCGGAACGCGCACATCTCCTCCGTACAGCCGCTCGTGAACGCCGCCGGATAGAACGCGAGCACGATGGGTCCGTCACCGAGTGCCTCCGACAGCGTGAACGACTCCACGTCGTTGTACGCGTCGCCGCCGGCCCGTGGCGCCGTGAAATCGGGGGCGGTTTCGCCTTCGTCGACCATACGGTCCGTTTCGCACTCGTCGGCATAGAGGTTCGCCCACTCGCGACGGTCGGTCAGCCGATCGACTGCGCTCGGTGGGGCGTGAACACGACACTCATCGCCAGCGCGAGAACCACGAACACGACCAGTCCACCGAAGGGGATCGAAAACCCGTCAAACAGATCGCGAAGGAGACCGACGCAGAATGGGGCCAGGCCGCCGAAGACGTACCCGCCAGCGATGGCGATCGAACTGAGCCGACTCGTCGTTTCACTGTCGGCGGCGTAGTCGACCGGGAGCATCAACATCAGCGTGAACCACGCGCCGACGCCGAATCCGAGCGAGGATGCCCAGATCCACGGGGCAGCCTCGGGAACGACGGTCAACCCGGCGGTTCCAATCAACGTGAGCGCTATCGTCGGCACCAGCCAGACGCGCCGGTCGCGGGTCCGATCGCCGATGACCGTGATCAGGAGCATTCCGGCCAGGCCGGCGACGATGAACACCGTCAACAAGAGCCCGGCGGCCGTCTCCGACCACCCCAGGGCGACGAAGCGTGGCGGCAGCCACGTCAACATCGAGTAGTAGACGGACGTGTTGAAGATGAAAAACAGGGTGAGGATCCAGACCAGCGGATTCCGACAGAGCGCCCACGTCGTGGATCGAACCGGTGCCGACGAGGCCCGCGACTGCGAACGCTCCCGGAACTGCTCGCGTCGAATCGGGAGCCACGCGATCAGCGCCGCACCGGCTACGACCGCCCAGATTGCCAGTGCACCGGCCCAGGAATCGAGGGCTCGCCCGATCGGGGCCGTTGCACCGGACGCCAGTGCCGCCCCGACGGTGAGACTTACCGTGTACAGACCGGTGCCGAACGCGACGCGGTCCGGGAAGTACAGCTTGACGATCGACGGCAGGAGAGCCTGTGTGATCCCGATCCCGACCCCGACCACGAGCGTCGTCGCAAAGAGGATGGGCAGGGACTCCCCGCCGACGCGGGCCGCGGTCCCGACCCCGATGAACGCCACTCCCCAGAACACTCCGCGTCCGTACCCGAGTTTCGAGACGACCACCGGAACGGAAAGCGCGAACACGCCGATCAGCACGACCGGCACCGCCGTCAGCAGACTCACTTCTGCGCTATTCAGCTCGAGGCTCGCGCTGATCGCGTCGAGCAGCGGGGCGACGGAGACGATCGCCGGCCGGAGATTGAGCGAGACGAGCACGATGCCGACGACGAGCACCCACGTCGAAACGCGTTCGTCCGCCGTCGATACTCCGCTCATGAGCCGATCCGTCGTATTCGGAACGCGACGTTGCGAGGACCGTCGACCGCCATCACGATCGGTGGTGGTCGCTATCGCCGCGATCACTTGGAGCAGCGCCACGGCGAGCGATCCGCCCTGCGAACGGGGTGTGGTACAAATTCATGCCGTTT
>SLIS01000157.1 GCA_007135505.1 Halovivax sp. | reverse complement strand
TCCCGATCCCCGAGTCGTTCGATGCCCGGAGCCTCACGCCGCTTCTTTCCGGACGACGACCCCACGCCTGGCCCGACTCGACGTTCGGGCAGTACTACGGCGAGGAGTTCGGCCTCTACACCCAGCGGATGGTTCGGACGGAGCGGTTCAAGTTCGTCTACAACGGTCCGGACGTGAACGAACTCTACGACCGCAGGGCGGATCCGGCCGAACTCACCAACCTGATCGACCACCCCGATTACGCCGAGGTCCGCGACGAACTGGTCGACCAGCTCGTCGGCTGGATGCACGAGACGGACGATCCGTACCGCACGTGGGTGCCGAAGACGTTCGCGTCAGCTACCCACCCGTGAAGCTGTGAATTTCCGAGCTGTACCGTGTTCCCCCGCTCGCCTTGGCCGATGCTGTCCGCACGCTGTGGTCGACACGACGGCGACGGATTCGACAGCTACGTCTCGACGTACTGTGACTCCCACTCGCGTCGCTCCTCGATCAGTTGCTCTCCCTCGCTCGTGATGTCGTAGTAGTTCGTTCGCCGATCCAGCTGTCCTTTCTCGACGAATCCCCGATCGACGAGCGTATCGAGGTTCGGGTAGAGTCGACCGTGATTGATGTCGGAGCTGTAGTAGCCCTCGATCTCGGCCTTGACTTCCTGACCCGATGGCTGGTCGGCCGCAGCGATCACGTACAGCAGGTCGCGTTGGAACCCGGTAAGTTCGTGCATCGACAACCAGCCGGACACTCCACGAGACGGAACGTTGTTACTGCTTTCATACCCGACATAGGTGCTCCGTACCAACGACGCTCGGACTGTCGGGTCACGGCGGGACCGAGGCGGATCGCGGCCATCGAGCACGTATCGATTCGCCAGCGAGTTCGCCGTCGAATACGAGTGGACGCGAGAAAGTGGCCGCCTGCGGTCGAATCGATCGACACCACTGACCGCTAGAAGGAGCCTGACGTCGAACCAGAATTGGTAGGGAGCCAGTACACTCACGAAATCGTGATAGTCACCGATTATAATGTGACATCGGTCACTAATATACCGATTTTGTAAACGTTTGTCGGTTTCGACTAGAAGACTTATGGTGGGAGCCCCGCGTTCACCGATATGGCACGCGATAATCCGGTACGAACCGGTGTGCAGTCAAACACAGACGAACCGCTCCCGAACCTCGTGACGATCGTCGGGCGAGGCGTTCCCGCCTCGTTCGAGGTGACGGTCGACGGCGAAATCGAGGCCGTCAGCGACGATCCGGTCGCCGACGGCACGATCATTTCGGGTTCGTCCGCCGAAGGAGCGATCGAGGTCGGCGTGACCCGACTTCGCTTCTCCGGCGAACTGGCGAACGTCCATCTCGTCGACTGGAACGGGGTTCCCGCGCCGGAGTCGGCCAGTACGCCCTCCGTCCACGTCGAGTACAACGTCTGACAGTAACGCAGCTCACCTGAATTCTTCGCGAAGCGAGGCGTCGCGACGAGCCTCGCGTCCAACGTACCCTGTCGACGCCGTGGACGGACTCTTCTCCACGCAGTGCTGGATCGGCGCTCGGTTTGGACACCCCGGGTTCGTCACCGATACCCCAGATCCGCGAGTCGCTGTTTCGTCCCCTCGGTCATCGCCACCTCGCCGGTTCGGGCTGGCTGGTCGAATCCGAAGAGCTGCTCGTCGAGGCGGGCCCGGAGGTCGGACGCGACCGACGGTTCCTCGTCGACGACGTCGTGCGCCTCGCCGGGATCCGTCGGGAGGGAGTGCAGGCGGCTAAAGCCGTCGTCGCCCTCGACGTACTTGTACTCGGCCGTGCGGACGGCGCGGAGTCGACGGTCGAACGAGTAGATGCGGTCGGGAAGTTCGCCGAATCGGGCCTCGAGCCGTTCGATCGACGGCTGCGGGGTGACGTATTCGGCGAAGACGGCTTCCCGGGGCGAGACGTCGGTACCGGGGTGGAGCGATCGACCGCGACTCTGCTCGCGGAGTGGTTCGTCGGGGACGCCCGCCGCGTCGAGGAGCGTCTCCGGGAGGTCGAGGAGTTGGACGAGGTCCGCTCGGGGCTCGCCGTCGGAGAAGGGACCGCCACAGATCACCAGCGGGACGGACAGCAGGGTGTCGTACAGGTTGTACTGATGACCGAAGAAGCCGTGTTCCCCGATGTGCTCGCCGTGGTCGCCACAGATCACGACGAGCGTTCGCTCCCACTCGCCGGCGTCCACGAGCGTCCGGCGAAGCCGGGCCAGCTGGTCGTCCGCGTAGGCGAGCGAGCCACGATAGAGCCCACGAAGCTGTTCGAAGTCGGCCTCGGTGAGTTCGTAATCGCCGCAGTCGTAGGCGCGTGGGTCCTGACGGATCGCCGTCGCCGACTCGTAGTCGCTGTCCGATGGCAGGAATCGCTCGGCGTATTCACGTGGTGGGTCGTACACCACGTGCGGTTCGATGATGTTACAGAAACAGAAGAACGGGTCCGCATCGGAGCGACTGTCGAGCCACTCGCCGATCCAGTCGACGCTCCGGGCGGCACCGTCGTCGCCGGCTGGCTGGACGAGCTCGCTGTAGAGGACGTTCGTCAGGTTCACCAGCGGACTGCCATCGAACAGGCGGTCCCTGGCCGCCCGAATTTTCTCCGAGAGACACTCGCCGCGAACGACGGTGCCCATGTCCGTGTCGGACTGGAGGAACTGCCAGCCGCGCCTGAGTTCGTCGAATCCGCGGTCGAACCCGAACTCCTCGGTGATCCAGGTGTTGTTCGAGACGCCCACCGTCTCGTAGCCGGCGTCGGCGAACGCCTCGGGCAGCGTCCGGAGTCGATCGTCGAGCGAGGGGTGACCGCCGTGGGTGCCGTGTTCGCTCGGGTAGGTGCCGGTAAACAGCGAGGCGTGCGAGGGGACCGTCCACGGCGCCGTCGAGAACGCCCGTTCGAACCGCGTTCCCTCCTCGCCGAGCCGGGCGAGCGTCGGCGTGACCTCCGGGCCGACGTCGACCGATCGGGCGGTGTCCAGCACGACGAGACAGACGTTCGGCCGATCGGCCCGGCACTCACTCCCCGTCAGCGGCGCGTCGTAAGCGGTGCCTATCGGCGGATAGTCGCCGTCGCCCGGCGGATTGCCATGGCTCGGCCCATCGTCCTCCGAATCGCCATCAGTAGTCATGGTATCCCTACCTGCGGCGTTCGCCCGGAAGGTCACGGCCCCGGCACACGCAGGTGATATAGACGGATAATGGCGGCATAGACGGACATCGTTCGCGACGCCGCGCTTCGACGCACCTAACCGGTTCGCCCCGGTAGGCGGCGATGATGCGTGCGTTTCGCCTCGCCTACGACGGCCGCGGGTACGCCGGCTTCCAGCGCCAGCCGGACGTACGGACCGTCGAGGACGCGCTGTTCGAGGCGCTCAGGGCACTCGACGCCTACACGCCCGAGCGAGCTGACGCGACGCCGGGCGACGACCGCCCCGACCGCCCCCGCGGCTACGCGGCCGCCGGTCGCACCGACGCCGGCGTCTCCGCGATCGCCCAGACCGTCGCCTTCGAGGGACCCGACTGGCTCACCCCGCGGGCGCTCAACGCCGAACTCCCCGCAGACGTCCGGGCCTGGGCCAGCGCCGACGTATCGGTGGACTTTCACGCGACTCACGACGCGGCCGAGCGGACCTACACCTACCACCTCTACGCGCCGGTCGGGGACGTTCGGGAACCGACGGAGTCGGTCGACGATAACCGCGTCAGCGAGGCCCTCGAGACCCTCTCCGGGACACACGACTTTCACAACCTCACGCCGGACGACCGGAACACCGAGCGGACGCTCTCGCTGGCGGCCGATCGCGACGGTACCTTCCTCTCACTCACCGTCCGTGCCGGCGGGTTCCCGAGACAGCTCGTCCGGCGCCTCGTTACGCTCGTCCGGCGGGTCGGGACGGGTGAGCAGTCGCTGGAGTCGGTCGACCGCGCGCTCCAGCCGGACCCGCTCCCTGGCCACGAGGGGATACCGCCCGCGCCGCCGGACGGACTGATCCTCGCGGACGTTACCTATCCCGACGTCGAGTTTACACTCGACGAGGATGCCGCGTCGAGCGCACGGACCGTGTTCGCTCGTCGACGGATCGACCGGGCGACCCGCTCTCGCGTCGCGGGACAACTACGTGACGGGATCCAGTAACGCGTGACCGCGTGCGGTGGTGTCGAGTGTACCTCCCGAGGTAGCGGGAAGACTTCGAGCGACGGCGTGTCTCGACCGAGCGATCACTCCTTCCGGGTCATCAGCTTCCGGAGGATGTCACCGTAGGCCGGTCGGGTGATGAACACGCCGATCAGGACGCCGAGGATGGTGACGATGGCGAAGCCCTGCAGGTCGCCGAGACTCATGACGGCGAGGGGCGACATGGCGATGATCGTGGTCGCCGCGGCGGCGCCGATGATCCAGAACGCCTTGCGGAACCTGGAATCGAACACCCGCCGCTGGCTGACGTCGCCCTCGTCCATCACCTCGTCGGCGATGATGATGAGGTCGTCCACCCCCGTCCCGACGACGGCGATGAACCCGGCGACGTGGGCCAGGTCGAGCGGCATCCGGATGGCGGCCGCGAAGCCGAGCAGGATGACGACCTCGGCCAGGGCCGTGAGGACCATCGGTGCGGCCACGCGCGGGTCGCGATAGCGCACGTAGACCATCCCACTGACGCTCAAGATTGCCAGGATGCCGATGAGCAGCGAGTACTGCTTGAACTGCTCGGCCAGCGCGGGCTCGACGGAGTCGACCTGCGCGTTCCCGAAGTCGAGTGGCGCCGTGAGGACGCCGGCGCGGAGGTTGATCGAGAGCTGCTGGGCCTCCTCCTCCGAGCCGGCACCCATGATGAACTGCGGATCATTGCTCCACTCGCCCGTGTTCATGCTCTGGGCGAGATCGTGGTTCAATCCGTGGGCGCTGACGACCTCCCCTTCGGAGACGGTGAGTAGACACCACTGTTCGCCGGTGTCGGAGAAGTCGTAGTTCCCATCGGCGTCGCGTGGAATGTCACACTGGTTGACGCCGGGTTGGGCGCCCTCGGTCGTGAAACCGATGTCGTTCATCGTCTCCTCGTACTCCTCCTCGGTACCGTCGCTCACGATGCTGACGCTGACGTGGTGGCCCTGCTGGCTGGAGTACCGGGCGTCGGAGATGTCGTCGAAGTCGCCTTGCTCCAGTAAGGTGATGTTGACCTGGCCCGCCTCGCCGTCGGGGTCGGGGACGTACGCCTGCACCTCGACGGAGCCGCGCTCTTCGAGGAGCGACTGGAGTTCGCCGGACGTGTAGCCGGGCGCCTCGGAGACGATGAAGTGCTGCCCGCCGAGAGTCTCCGTGTCGAAGGCCTGGCCGCCGGCGAGCCCGGCCTCGTTGAGCTTGCTCTCGATGACGGTGATCATCTCGTTTCTGGTCTCCTGGGTCACGCCGTCTTGGACGTCGTCCTCGTCGGTCTCGACGCCGGCTTCGGTGAGGGCCGCGGCGAACGTGGCGGGGGAGACGTCGTCGTTGAACACCTCGGCGATGAAGGTGTCGGTGTCCGTATCGTAGCGGACGGTCACGTCGGCCGCCTCGAGTCCGTCCGTCTCGTCTTGCAGTATCGTCGTGAGTTCGCCGTTCAAATCGTTGCCGACGCTCGATGGATCGCCCCCGTGGTCGAGTTCGATGTCGTCGACCATCATGCCGACCGGCGGGGCGCTGATCCGGGCGCCGCCGTCCAGCCCGAGCCCGAACGCCAGGTTGTGCCAGGACCCACCCTCCTCGACCTCGGTCCCGTCGTCGGCCTCGATGGCGGCCGGCTCGCCGGAGGTAATCATCCCGCCGGGGACGAACAGCGCGTAGACGGCCACGCTCAGCAGAATCACGAGGAGGGCAATCCGCCACCACTTCCCGACGGTCGCTTTCACGCTCATCGGGTCACCCCCTCGAACTTGTACCAGCGAAGGAGGCTCAGGTTCAGCAGGTAGGTGTTCATCAGGTCGGCCGCCAGACCGACGAAGAGGATGAGACCGATGTTCGTCAGCAGGCCGATGCCGAAGAACCAGGCCGTGATCGCCATGACGGCCATCGCCGTCATCGCGGTCACCGTCATCGTGATACCGGTCCGGGTGGCCCGATGGACGCTCTCGTAGAACCCGCCGCTGCGACGCAGGACGTGGTTGTTCAGCAGGATGTCCGAGTCGACGGAGTAACCGATCAGCATCAACAGTGCGGCGACCGTCCCGAGCGTGAGGTCGATGTTGGCGAGGTTCATGAAGGCGAGCGGGATCACGATGTCCGAGAACGCCGAAACGACGATCGCGACGGACGGCACGAACGTCCGGAAGAGCGCGAAGGCGATGATGCTCATGCCGAGGAACGCGGCCGCGATGCCGAACAGGGCCGTCGTCTGGGTCTGGGTCCCGAACGCGGCAGAGGTCAGCGATTCGGACTGGACGAGTTCCGCATCCTCTGCCGGTTCGAGGTTCGACTCCGCCTGGGTCACGAGATCCTGGAGCGTGCCTTGCGAATCGTCCTCGAAGCCCGGCAGGTCACCGGCCGCGAACTGCACGATGTAGCGGTCACCGTCCTGGACCGGCTGGACGGACGTTGGCTCCTGGTCGAAAGCGGCCTCGATTTCTTCCTGGTCCGCCTCGGTTTCGAGCGTCAGCTCGGCACCGCCCGTGAACTCGATACCGAGCGAGAGCGGCGCCCCGGTAACGACGAACGTGACGGCGAGGATCGTCAGTGCGACGGCGAGGATCGCGAGGGGTACCGCCGCGAGCTGGCGGTCCGTGTACCGGGTGTAATCCAGTTCCGGTACCTCGAAAGGGGCCATATATACCACCGGCTAGCGATGGCCACCACGTAAACTTTCTCAATTGGACCCCGATTCGGTTCGACCGGTGGTGTCCGGTTCGGCCTCGTACCCGATTCGGTTCGACCGGTGGTGTCCGGTTCGGCCTCGTACCCGATTCGGTTCGACCGATGGTGTCCGATTCGCTTCGACCGATTGCGCCCGATTTGTGCCGACCGACGGCGCCCGGCAGACGACTGTTGGTCTCGCCGGTTCGCACCGCATGGACCGACGGCCAGTCTGGCCCGAAATCGGACCGGAGCAGCTGTGTGAAAACGCAGCCAGGCACACTCCGGGTTAGCTTTTTTCGCTCGACGCCCTACGTTCCGGTATGACCACCGGACGCACGAAGTCGACCGCCAGCAAAACCGGCGCCAGGCGGGTCGAAAGCGCCGAGCGTATCGTCGTCTCCTACCCCGCCGATCTCTCCTCGTGGGGTCGCTTCCAGGTCGAGAAACCGTCGTTTCGGGCATTTCTCCGGAAGACGCGAGACAGCGTCCGTGAGGGCGACACCTGGGACGAGTTCGTCGGCGTCGGCTGCTGTGGCAACACCCTGGACGTCCCGCTGCGAGTCGAAACGGTCGAGGGCGGCGACCGGCTGAGCGAGGACACCGAGATCGAGTACTCAGTCAGGGAGTCCTGTGACCTGCAGGGAAGCTGGCGCGTCCAGAGTCGGGGCGGGCCGTCACACTCCAGCACGGCCAGCGAGCGACCGGAGTGATCGTCGACGGGGCGCGGAGTGACCGTCGACGGAGCGACAGATTCGTCCGTACGACGTGCAATAAAACGCCGAGTTGTACGTACAGGCCAGACGCTGCACCGAACGGGCCGTCTAGTCGGGGAGGTATCGAACGCTGAGGATGCCCTCGGCCGCGTCGCGGCGAACTTCGACCCGGACCGCGTCTAGTCGGGCCGCCCTGGCGATCGTCTCCGGGTCCTCGACGACGTCGGTCGCCGCCGCCGCGACCGCGTCCGGTTCAACACAGAGGACGTGAATTTCGCCCGTTCCGGCTCGCTCGATCGTCTCCAGGTCGCCGATCGAGCCCTCGGCTGCGACCTCGCGTTCGTGGGTCGTCGGCGAGAGGTCGCTGTCGACGACCTCGATCGTTCGGCGCTCGGTGACGTTCGTCAGTTCCCAGACGACTTCCAGTGGCGGCTCCGGGGTGACGGTCGCCTCGAGGACCTCGCCCCCGGAGAGGTCGGGGTGCGAGGACAGGGTGTGGACCTGGGCCGTCTCGACGTCACGAACCACGGCACTCGCCTCGTCGACGTGCGTGACGACGAACGTGCTGGAGATCGCGTCTCGCTCCGGCGAATCGCTCATTGGTGGGCGAACGAACTCGAGGACTTTCGCGGTTTCGACTCGCCAACGTACCGAGGGCACGGTGGCCAACCGGACGACGGCACGGAGGACGCCTCGAGCGCGTGCCCGCACTCGCGTCGTGACGGAACGCCTTTGACGCCGGCCGCCGCCATCTCGGGTATGGACGTGGACATCGGCAATTCGCTCGCGTCGGTCGCCTCGCCGGGCGTCTCCCGGGAGTCACTCGACCGACTGGACGAGCGAGTGGCGACGGCGCACGAGCGAATCGCCGCCGGGCGGGCCGACGACGAGTTCGGCTACGCGGCCCTGAACCTGCCCGAGCGAACCGATCCGGACGCGATCCGGGCCGCCGTCGACCCGATAACGCGCGTCGACGGGCGGGAGATCGAGACGCTGCTCACCGTCGGCATCGGCGGCAGCGCCCTCGGGGCGGCGACGATCGTCGACGCGCTCGATACCGACGTAGAGACCGTCTTCCTCGACAACGTCGACCCGGCCTGGGTACGCGACCGGCTGGACTCGCTCACGCCGGAAACGACCGCGATCAACGTCGTCTCCCGGTCGGGGACGACCGCCGAGACGCTCGCCAACTTCCTCGTCGTCCGCGAGGCGTTCGAGTCGGCTGGCGTGGACTGGACCGACCGAACGGTCGTGACGACGGGGGAGTCGGGTCCGCTCCGGGACCTCGCTGACGCCCACGACCTGCCGGCGCTCGACGTCCCCGCGGGCGTTCCCGGTCGGTTCTCCGCGCTCTCGGCCGTGGGGCTCGTCGCCGCGGCGGCGGGCGACCTCGACCTCGACGCAATGCTCGACGGCGCGGCGGCCGAAGCCGAGACGCTCACCGGGTCGCTCTACGAGTGCCCGGCCTACGCCTACGGCGCGACGACCCGGGCGCTCGCCTCGCGGGGCGTGCGCGTCAACGCGTTCATGCCCTACGCCGAGTCGCTCGAGACCACGGCGGAGTGGTTCGCCCAGCTCTGGGCCGAGAGCCTCGGGAAGGACGGACTGGGCCAGACGCCCGTTCGGGCCCTCGGCGCGACGGACCAGCACTCCCAGTTGCAACTGTACCGGGCCGGTCCACGGAATACACTGGTCACGTTCGTCACGCCTCGCGAGCGGCCGTCGCGGTCGATCCCACCGACCGACGTCGACGACCTCGCCTACCTCGGCGGGAGTTCGCTCGAGACGTTGCTCGACGCCGAGTTCCGGGCCACGGAGGCCAGCCTCGCCGCCGCCGGCCGTCCGACCGCGCGCATCGAACTCGAGCGCGTCGACGCGTTCGAGCTCGGCGGGTTGCTCTACGGCCTCGAGGCGGCCTGCGTGATGGCCGGCGAGCTCGCTGGCGTGAACGCGTTCGACCAGCCGGCCGTCGAGTGGGCGAAGAGGGCGACCCGCGGGCTGCTCGGCGGTGGCGACTTCGCCGAAGCCGAGGCCGTCGAGGCGAAGACGTCCCTCCGCGTCGAGCGGTGACGATTCTCCGCCTATCGAGCGGTGACAGTTTCCGACTTTCGAGCGGTACCGGTCCCCGACTTTCGAGTGGATTCTTCCGAGTGAAATCCACAGGCCCATTAGCGTCGTCTTCGAACGTCGACGCATGAGCGAGGCGGCCGAAGACGAGTCAGCGTCCGGGGCTGGCCGTCGCCACGATGGGGACCCACGAGCACGGACCGGTCCGGACGGGTCGGTCGTGGCCGTCGCCATCCTGGCGGCGACCGTCAGCCTCCTCGGCGCGACTGGACCCGTGCGAGCCGGCGCCGACGATCCCGTCTCGGTCGCGCTGGCCGGGCTCGCCGCCCTCGCCCTCGGCTGCGTTCTCGGCGTTCGCTACGGGGCAGTTTCGAGCGCGTTCGCGGGCGCGATCGCCGCCACGGCGAGCGTGCTCGTCGGCGTCCTCTCGGTGTACGGGCTGAATCACGACACCCGCTACGAGTTCGGTATCCCACCGATCGACGCGTCCCCGACGTTGCTGGTCGGCTTGATCGGTGCGGGCCTCACGGTCGGCGCGACGGTCGCTCTCGCTACCGGCATCACCGGACCGGGGCTGAGACGACGATTCGTGGCGACGGTCCGGTACAGTCTCGTCGGGGTGCTCGGCTACGTCGCGATCGTCGTCTGGATCGTCGTCCTCGTGGCTGCCGTCGTCCCGCCAGTGACCGGCGCGCCGGCGACCGAGCTCACCGTCACCGAAGAAGCCGTCTTCTCGCAGGCGGCGACGGTCCTCGGCGTCGGCTCGGTCGCCGTCGGTTTTCTCGTCTGGACCGAACGGGGCCCGTCGTTCATCGACCTCTCCGTACCCACGCTCCGTGATCTGGGATACATCGTCGGCGGGCTGCTCGCGATCGTCGGGGCAGCGATCGCGATCAACGCGCTCCTCGGAGCGACCGGCACCGAAGGCGCCGATCACGGCAGTTTCGAGCGAGCAGCCGGGGCCCCGGAGTTGCTGCTCGTCCTGACTGTCGCCTCGGTTCTCGTCATCGGTCCGTTCGAGGAGCTCCTCTATCGGAACGTGATCCAGAAGTCGCTGTACGCGTACTTCTCCCGGGCCGGTGCCGTCGTGGTCGCCAGCGTCCCGTTCGCCATCGTCCACGCCGCCGCGTACGCTGGCGGGGACCTGGGTCAGTCCATCGTGAGCCTCGGCGTGGTCCTCGCGCTCTCGCTCCTGCTCGGGACGCTGTACGCTCGCACCGAGAATCTCGTGGTTCCCGCGCTCGTCCACGGGCTGTACAACGCCTTCGTCTACTACACGACGTACGTCTCGATGACGGCCTGACCCGACCGATCCGCGAACGTCGCCACGTGACGGGGAGCGCTACGTCGGATTCTTCCTGGTCAACTCGCTGCCACAGATCGGACAGCGGTCTTTCCGGTCGTCGAACTCGCGACCACAGCCACGACACTGAAAGTGCCAGTCGCGCTGTTCGGTGATACCCTCCTGGGCGAGGAACTCGACGTCGACGGAGAGTTTCTCCGCGACGTTTTGCATCGCGTAGTCGTCGGTGGCGAGGATCGCGTCCAGTTCGAAGGCCGTCGCGACCAGCCTGACGTCGGTCTCGGAGAGGACGTCCGCGTCACCCGATTCGCGGGCGGCCCGGCGGACCTTCTCCGTGGTATCCTCGTTCGGAATGTGAACGTGCATCCCCGAGCCCTCCATCGCGTCGTAGCGATAGGCGCTCTCGTCTTCGAGTTCCTCCCGAACGAGCGGGATGGTCGCGGTCTGTTCGGTGGTGTGAAAGTCGTGAATAAACGCGGACGAGTCGAGAACGTACATGCGAAAATAGCGTAGGTCCTATCAGCGCTCGACGACGATGTAGTCTTTGACGGCCTTTACGCGGGAGACGGGTATCTGGAAGTGACCGGCCTCGTCGTGGTCGAAGTCAACCGTTCGGCCCGGCAGTTCGTCGTTCGGTTCGACGATCAGGTTGTACAGTTGACCCGACGAGAGATCCATGGTGATGTTGTACAGCAGTCCGAGTTCGGTTCCGTCGGCGCCCATGACGGCCTTACCCGACAGATTCTTTGTAAGTACGTCGCTCATGGCTACCCGTTCAGGTTAGTCGCTATTAAACACCACGGGGACGTCAGACGGGCGTCTGCCGCCTTCGATCGCGGTGGGTCCACGCCTCACCAGTCGACGGTCGAAACCCGACAGCCACACGGCCGCAGTACGTGCGTGTGAGGGCCGGTGGTCGTGACCTGAAAGACGGGCCAGTGACAGTGCGGACACCGATCGTCCGTCGGAAGCGCGTCGTCGGGCACCTCGCTCATGTCGGCGCCGTCGACCGAGTCGAGCAGGGCCCCAGCCGGCCGGGGGCCGCCCCCGTCGTCGGTCATCGTTGCACCCGCCCCGGCGGGTCACCACGAGACGGTGACAGCCAGTTCGTTCGTCGACCAGCGACCAGCCGACCACCGGGAGGCCCGTCGCGCCGGCCAAGCTTACGGGTGGACGGGAGTCGCTTCGGGAACGGGGTGGTCGAGTACACGAGTTACAGGTTATGCTCGAGCGGCAGAAATATAAATCTGTTGCCACGTGCGTCGGGCGGTGCGCCCTCGCGACGGTGGGAGTCCCGTCGACGACAGCTCCGGCCGATCGGAACAGTCACGTCGGTTCCGTAAGCACCGTAGAGCGTGCGATACGATGCCCTCCTGTTCGACAGCGACGGCGTGCTGGTCGAACCACCGGCCGCCGAGACGCAGGCGGCCGCGACGCGAGCAGCGTTCGAATCGATCGGAATCGCGGATCCCGACGAGACGGACGTCCGGGCGATCGTCGACGGTGTGACCGACACCGTCCTCGAGGCGTGCTGCCGGCACTACGGACTCGACCCCGAGACGTTCTGGGCGGCCCGAGAACGCCACGACGAGGACTCCCAGCTCGCGGCGTTTTGCGCCGGCGACCGCCGCGTCTACGACGACGTCGAAGCGATCCGGGACCTCCCCGAGCCACGCGGCATCGTGAGCAACAACCACGACACCACGATCGAGTTCGTCTGCCGGCACTTCGGACTGGAACCGCTGTTCGAGTGCACCTACGGCCGTCCGATGACCATCGAGAGTCTCCAGCGCAAGAAACCGGAGCCGTACTACCTCGAGCGGGCACTCGAGACGCTTTCGGCCGACACGGCGCTGTACGTCGGCGACAGCGAAAGCGACCTCCTCGCGGCCGAACGCGCCGGCCTCGACTCGGTGTTCGTCCGGCGACCACACAACCGGGAGACACGCCTCGCGGTGGAGCCGGACTACGAGGTACGGTCGCTGACCGCTATCAGTTCGATCGTCGAGTCCTGAGGGCGGCTCGTCGGGTTCCGGCCCGATCGGGTGGGCTCACGCGACGAGCGCTCCGAGCGATCAGAAGAACTTGAAGAGGTCGTCGCGCTGCTGGTCGTGTAAGTGCGTCCTGATCGCCTCGTTCAGCGCGTCGATGGCCCCTCGTTTGGCCGAGATCGGCGCGATCGTGTCTTGCCACTGCTGCCACGGCGGGAGGAGGCCGAGTCGGTCGCAGAGTTCGTCCAGTCGCTCGTCGCGATCGTCGACTTTGTCCATCTTGTTGACGGCGACGACGGTCGGAATCTCGAGTTCCTGGAGGAAGTGAAACATCTCGACGTCGTATGGGATCGAGTCCGGACCGGAGTGGCGGTCGATGATGTCGACGACGCTCTTGCCGTCGACGACGAGCACGCCGACGAGGATGTGTTCGGCGTTGGTCTCGACGTACCGGACGACGTCGGTCTTGATCTGCTCTCGCCGATCCGCCTCGACGCCGCTCATGAAGCCGAATCCCGGTAGATCGGTGAGGACGAAGTCCTCGGCCGCCCAGTCGTAGTGATTGGGCTGGCGCGTGACGCCCGGCTTGCCGCCGGTCTCTACGGAGTGACCGGTGAGTTCGCGCATGAGCGTCGACTTGCCGACGTTCGAGCGGCCGACGAGAACGACCTCCGCGTCGCGATCCGGGCGCCCTTCGAACATACCCGTCCGTGCGGTTGCCCGTGGGATAAGTCTCGCGACGTGCACCGAACGAACCCGGCTACGGAGTACCGGACCGTCCCCGTCACGTCTGCGACGCCTGTCGATCGAGGTAGGTGAGAACGCCTCGGACGTTCATGCCGACTTCACCGCGCGCTTTCTCCGTACCCCAGATCGCGTCGAGGTCGGTTCGATCGGCGAAGTGTTCGACGACGGCCGCATCGGATTCCAGTTCCTCGCGCTTCTCGCGAACCGAGTCGACCCACCCGGTGAGCGTCTCGGCGTACTCGTCCAGAACGTCGCCGGTCTCGCGCGGGCCGAAGTGTGCGAAGCAGAGGCTCGACCGGTCGAGTCCCTTCAGCATCTCGACGTCTTCGAGACACGTCTCGAGGTCGAACTGCGGCGGTGGCGAGGTCGGACGGACCTCCTCGATCGCCGGCACCCAGAGGCCGGCACCGTCGCCGGTGAAGATCGCGTCGTTCGCTGGGTCCTCGAAGACGTAGTGGTGCGGGGCGTGGCCCGGCGCGGCGTGGACGCGCAACTCGTGGGTCCCGAGGTCGATGACGTCGCCGTCCTCGTAGGTGGTGAGTCGGTCTTCGGCCACCGGCTTCGGCTCGGCGTAGTAGCGCCACTGATCGCCGACCGCGGCCTTCGTCCCCTCGACCAGCCGCGAAGGATCGACGACGTGGCGTGCCCCGTTCTCGGGGGCGTAGACCGTCGCGTTCGGACAGGCATCGGCGAGAAAGCCAGCCCCGCCCGCGTGATCGAGGTGGACGTGCGTCAGCGCGATGACCGCGAGGTCCGCCCGGTCGATGCCGACTGACTCCATCGCGTCGAGGATGCGCTCGTGGTCCGTCCCAATGCCCGTATCGACGATTGCCGGCTGATCGTCCTCGAGCAGGTAGACGGAACCGTACTCGCTCGTCTCGTACATCCCCGTGTCGACGTAGTGGAGGTCCGTACAGTCACCGACCGTCACCGTCGCGACGTCCCCGATTGCCATACGTCGACTGGGTACCCGCGTGAAGAAAAAGGCTGTCGTGGTGCCCCGGACGACAACACCGCAGGCGCCCGCGCCGGTTGGGTTCCCATTGGGCGATCAGATGCGCAACGTCCGTACGGGC
>SLIS01000019.1 GCA_007135505.1 Halovivax sp. | reverse complement strand
TGTAGCGTTCGGACGGCGGACCAGTCGTCGAGGCGTTCCGCCACGTTCGGCACGAGCAGGGCCGCCCCAGTCGCGGCCGCGTACCCGACGATTTCGGTTGTCCAGTGAAACGTGAAGACGACCTCGATGCCGCGCATCAGGAAGACGAGCGGCAGGACGAAGGCCCCGAGGACGAGAATGGACGCTCCGTACGGATCGGCGGGATTTCGGGCGACGTAGGACCAGGCAACGACGCCCCCGATGGCGGCCCCGATCGTCATGGTCGTAAATTCGGTCGAGCCGAGCAGGAGCGCCAGAACGGCGATCCCGCCGGAGAGCGTAAAGAGCGCCGTGATCTCCGGATCGGGATCGCGGATGACGATGGCGACGAACACCAGGCCGAGTGCGACGCCGACGAGGACGTCACCCAGGTAGTGGACGCCGATGACGACACGGGAGTACGCGACGAGGACGATGACGGCGGCGGCGATCCCGTACCGCTGGTACTTCGTCCCGGTCGTCGCAACGGCGGCCAGCGCGGTGTAGACGACGGCTGCTCCGAGTGCGTGGGCGCTGGGGAAGGAGTAACCGCCGTACCCCTCCGGGGCGAACAGCAAGACGGCCGTTTCGGGCCGTTCGAGTGCAACGATACCCTTGATCCCGCTGACGATCGCCATCCCGGCGAGGCCGACGGCGATGACCAAGAGTCGGTCACGTCGCCGGTGGACCGCCCCGAACCAGTAGAGCACGACTGCAAGCCCTACGAGCACGGTGCCGTCACCGAGGTGGGTGAGCACCTCCAGGACCGAGACGAACGGATCCGGCGTCGCGTCTCGGAGTGCCTGGTTCGTCGATTCGTCCCAGAACGTCTCTCGGATCGCCGCCGTTACCATTTGGTGGCCCCTCGTCCAGCCACCACAAAGAACCATCGGCGACGGTCGTATCAACCGGAACGAACCTAGCCGAGAAATTAATTAGTTCCAGCGACGAGTGGGAACACCTTTCCGGACCCCTGTCCCAGTTCGACGTATGGATAGCGATCCCGCCTTTCAGGACCCTGCCCGGACGGCAGTGGGTCAGTGTCTCGACCTCTCCGCGGACGAATCGTGCGTGATCGTCACGGACGACAAGCGCCAGCCGATCGGTGAGGCGCTGTACTCCGCAGCGAGTGCGATCACGGACGACGCAGTCGTCGTCCGGTACCCGCCGGGAGACACGCACGGTAGTGAACCGCCGGCGCCGGTCGCAGCAGCGATGGCCGATGCTGACGTCGTCCTCGCACCGACCACCAAGAGCCTGAGCCATACGCGCGCCCGGGGCGCGGCCAACGAGGCCGGCGCCCGCGTCGCCACCCTCCCGGGAATCACGCCGGCGGTGTTCACGACCGGCCTCGACGCGGATTACGAGACGATCGCCGCCCACTGTGACGACGTCCTCGAACAGGTCGCGGACGCCGAGGAAATCCGGGTGACGAGCCCCGGCGGTACCGACATTACGTTCGCGATCGGGAGCAGGGACTGGAATGCGGACACCGGCATCGTCCACGAGGCCGGCGAGATGTCGAACTTGCCCGCCGGCGAGGTGTTCGTCAGTCCCGAGTCGGCCGACGGTACCTACGTCGTGGACGGCACGATGCGGCCACACGGTCGACTCGAATCGGACCAATCACTTCGGTTCGAGGTCGAGGACGGACTCGTCACGCACATCGGCGACGATGCGATTCGCGAGACGGTCGAGGCTGCGGCCGAAGCCGTCGGTGACGCGGCCTACAACCTGGCCGAACTGGGAATTGGAACCAACGTGGCGGTTACTGAACTCGTCGGATCGGTCCTCCTGGACGAGAAGGCCGGTGGTACCGTTCACATCGCGATCGGTGACGACATGGGGATCGGTGGCGACGTCGAAGCGCCGATTCACCTCGACGGGATTATCCGGGACGTCAGCGTCTACGCCGACGGCACGGAGATAGACCTTCCGGAACCAGCGGCCTAGCTCGCTGGCGACCCGCTCACTAGTGAACGGCGGTCGCACGGACTTGTCACAATCGAACGGCAGCGGTCCGATCGACACCGATCCAGGTCCGATCGGCGCCGATTAGGATCCGATCGGTGCCGATCGCGCGGGGTCGGCACCGGTCAAAGTCGGTCCAATCGTCTTTTACGCACGTAGCCGTAATTGAGCCTATGAGTGAGATACAGGATCGTCTCGCCGTTCCGTGCCCGTCGTGTTCGCCGGAACTCGAGACGGTCCACGAGGTGCTGTCTCCGGGCGACGGATCGGTGACGGTCCGCTGTGGCGAGTGCAGTCACGTCCACAAGATCCAGCCCGAGGCCGCGCCGGAGGTCACCCTCGACGTCGTCGTCTCGCAGGGCGGTGAGTCGTTCACGGCCAACGTGACGACGCCGGCCGACGAGACGGTTGCCGTCGGCGACGAGTTCCTCCTGGAGACGGATGCGGTGCTCGCGACCGTTCGCGTCACGAGCGTCGAACTCGACGAGCACCGGCGTCGCGAGGAGGCACCGGCCGCGGACGTCGAGACCGTCTGGACGCGCGAGGTCGACAACGTCGCCGTCAACGTCACGATCCATCCGGAAGATGGCCGCCACGAGGAGAGTCGATCGACGACGATCCACGTTCCCGGTGACTACGAACTCACCATCGGCGAGACGGAGATCTTCGGCGACGACGAGTTCACGATCGACGCCATCGTCGTTCGCGGGGACGCAGACGGCTACGACCGCGACCGCTACGAGGTGGACGGTGACGTCGTCTTCGCGAAGGACGTAAAACGCGTCTACGCCTGGGACGAGGCGTCGACTGCCTGGTCGGCCTGGTAATTACGGCCGCACCGCTCGTCGAGTACTGACGGGTGACGTCGCCCGAATCCGACGACCCGCAGACGGCCAGCTATGGCGAAGCGGGCCCGGGCAGTCAGGTTCGTTTCCGTTCGAAGTTTCGGGGTTCGGTCGGTTTGCCGGTCCTCGGTACTGTCTCCGGGCCGTACTGTTCGGCCCGCCAACCCGGTGCAAGCGCGTCTTTCTTAACGGTCGATCGGATACTCGGGATATGGATCCGGCGGTGCTTCGGGCGGATATGGTCGACAGCCTCCAGCACGAATCGAAGGCTGTCCTCTCCAGCGAGGCGCTCGCCGTGGCGATGGGGGAGGTCCCGCGTGAAGTCTTCCTTCCGGACGGGGTCGACGCCTACGCGGACCGAGAGTACGAGCAGCTCGGAACGCGTATTCTCGCCCCGAGCGACGTCGCCAGGTTGGTAGAGGCGTTGGCGCCGGAGCGGGGCGACTCCGTCCTCGTGGTCGGCGCGGGCGTCGGCTACACGGCGGCGATTTGTTCGGAACTGGTCGGGGAGACGAACGTCCACGCGGTCGACATCTCCCGACCCGTCGTCCAGATGGCGCGATCGAACCTGGCGAGTGCCGGCTATGGTGGCGTGCTGGTCGATCGGCGTGACGGTGCGCAGGGGCTGCCGGAGTACGCCCCGTTCGACCGAGTCCTCGTCGAAGCTGCGGCCGTCGCGGCCCCGCGTCCGTTGCGATCGCAACTGACCGATGACGGGCGACTCGTCTTCCCCTGCGGGAACGGCGAGCAACGACTGGTCGCGATCACGCCATCCGCCAGAATGGAGTTCGATCCGGTTTCGTTCGAACCGCTGCTCGTTCCGGGCGAGGAATCCGGCGCGATCGAGCGCAATCGAACCACCCGTGAAGACGACGAGTTCGCACTCCAGCGGGCCGGCGGCCGTCGAGGCTGGGAGCAGGACTGGATCGACTGGGAGCGGGAGTGATTGTGGTCGATTACGCCTGATTCCTCGCCGCAAACGTGGCAATCCGACGAGACACGGAGATCGTGGCCGTGGACGCGTTTTGTGAAAGACCGACCGAGTAGTGCGGCGTGTTCACTTCGCGGAGTCGCTGGGGGTCCACCGCAGTAAAGGGATTGGGGGGTGGGTGGATGGCGACTAGTACCGTCGTAGCGCCGATTACGGGTATGGGAGTCGGGGGGTTAAGAATAACTTCTA
>SLIS01000164.1 GCA_007135505.1 Halovivax sp. | reverse complement strand
GCTTCGCGAACGTCGTCGGTTCCCTCGAGGACGTCCACGGGACTGGTCAACGGCGCATCGAAGATATCTTCCAGTGCCATCGCGACCTCGATGGAGGCGTTCATGCCGTCTTCGTACTTCGAGACGGTGCGGCGGGAGACGCCGAGTTCGTTCGCCAGCCGACCGAGACTCCACTCCCGGGACTCACGTTCGTCGGCCAGCAGGTCGCCGTCGATGTTGACGTAGAGGCCGCCGGGGGCGGCGTAGATCAGCGGTGGCACGCCCTCGATGAACAGGTTGTACGCCGTATCGGGGCTGAATACGGGGACGCCGTGGCGGAAGTACACCACGTCCGGTTTCAGATCTTCGTCGCGGCTGCGCAGGCCGATGACCAGCGGTGTCGCCTCGAGATAGGTACCGAGGCGCCGCATCTCGTGGCCCGTCTCCTGGTTGAAGGCGTCGACGTTGCCGAGAATCTTGACGAGCACCAGATCCTCACCGCGGCGGGCAGCGATGTCGAAACTCTTCGGGCGAATCGCACACCGGTCACTCACCGTAAAGCCCGCGTCCTCGAGCATCGCGGTGACGTTGCCGACCAGTGCGGATCGGGACATAAGGGAAGGTAAGTCACTCATCCCATATGAGCGTTTCCCCAGCGGTGGGGGCGTTCTGTCTGCCATTCGACGGCCTACTGAGCGATATACTTATATAGGACGTTGCCAGCCAGCCAGAAAGACGAAACCGGTTAACCGATCGCCCCACTACGTCCACCGATGACCGTCGTCGGGCTTGACGATACGGACTCCCGTGAACGCGGGATGTGTACGACCTACGTCGCGACGGAGATCGCCGCCGTGCTCGGCGAACGAGACGACGTGACCGTCGATCGACTGGTACTCGTCCGGCTGAATCCGTCCGTCCGATACAAGACCCGAGGGAACGCCGCCCTGGGGATCCACCTCGAGGGCGACCCGGCGGTGGCGTTTTCGGTAGCGAAGGAGGTTCTCGAGGATCGATCGGAAACGACGGACGAGCGGACGAATCCAGGGCTCGTCGTCGCCGATCACGACCCCGACGCGGTTTCGGATCGGGTTCGGGCGTTCGCGATGGACGCCATCCGTGAGCACCTCTCGATCGATGACGCGGTCGACCTCGCAGGCGACTGCGGCTACCGTCACTGGGGCCTGGGGAACGGCCGTGGCCGGATCGGGGCACTGGCGGCGATCGGCGCCTGGGCCGCCCTCGAGGACTGGACCTACGAGTACATCTCCTATCGGGAACCCCACCGGTGGGGCACGCCACGAGCCGTCGACGAGACGAGCGTCTTCGAGGCGGCCGATCGGGAATACCCAACGGTCTGGGATACCGTCGACCGTGGCGAGGGAGAGACCGTCTGCGTGCCACACACGCCTGGGCCGATTTTACACGGCATCCGCGGCGACGACCCCGAGGCCGTTCGGACGGTGGCCCACGCGATCGAAAGCGAACCGGTCAATCGACGGCAACTATTTGTGACGAATCAGGGAACCGACGTCCACCTCCGTCCCGTTGCACCCCTCGCGTCCATTTCGGAACCCGTCGATGGACACGCCTACCGGCTCGAGGGATGGGTCGCCAGCGAACCGGCAACCCGTCGCGGTGGCCACGTCTTTTTCGAGCTTCAAGGGGGGCCACCGACGGGCGGCGCTGCAGGCTCGGAATCCGACCCAGAAAACGAGACCGAGATGACGGCGAGCGCCCTCACCTGTGCGGCCTTCGAGCCGACCAAACGGTTCCGCGACCACGTCCGATCGCTGCGCGTCGGTGACCAACTCACCGTCTGCGGGGAGGTATCGGACGGAACGCTCAAACTCGAGAAGTTCGCCGTTCGCGCCCTCGTCCGAACTGAATCCGTCTCACCCACGTGTCCGTCGTGTGATCGGCGGATGAAGAGTGCCGGTCGGGGACAGGGCTATCGCTGCCGAGACTGTGCTACCAGCGCAGACGGAAAAGTCGACCGCCCGCTCGAGCGTCTCCTCGAGGTCGGCTGGTACGAAGTACCGCCGTGTGCACGCCGTCACATCGCAAAGCCACTGGCTCGAGGGGAGTTCGACGGGCCGGTACACCCCGAACGGTAGCCATCCCGCCAGTACCGGTGTGGACGCCAACGCGAGCAGCCGTTCCCCGCCGTCGTGTTATGCTGTCTCCGTCTCGACAGCCCCTTCCAGCGGTTGCACGTGAAACACGTAGTCGTGATAGGCACCGTCGAGATTGACGGGGCTCTCCTCGGCAGTGTGTTCTCGACACAGGACAGCAGTTGCTTCGACGGCACCCTTCCCGGTTTCCTCCAGGTATCGTTCCAGGACGACGAACGCCGCCTGCTCGCCACACCCACGGCGGTGACACTCGGGTGGCGTCTCATCGGATACGTGGTCATCCTCAGCCTCCGCATCACCCGGCGGTTCCGACTCATCAGCGCGATCACGCGCTTCCGCCAGCTCCCGCTCTCGCTGGCGCTTTTCCGCGTTTCTCGCCTGTTTCTCTCGTCCCTTTTTCGTGTCTGCCATGGAGTACCACACGAGAGAGGGAGAGTTAACGCTGTGGTCGGCACTCGAGCACGCTTCACGTTCGTCGACCGAATCCATTGATCCTCGCCACAGTAACGCGGGATTCACGCGTTCACGGCACGCTCACGCCTTGCCGCGCCAGAAAATCGCTCGCCGCTTTGATCTCGACTGGACTGCCAATGATCCGACAATGGTGCTCACCCTCGGGGAAAATGGTCACCGTGAACTCCTCGTCGAGTTGCGACTCGAGACCCCTGAGAACCTCCTGGGGAAGAACGATCTGGGTGCTATCACGCAAACTCGCCGGATCTGGCATTCGTACACTCGGAGGATGACAAGCCCGTCGTTTATGTGTGTCGAAGTGACTGTCGACGAACGTGAATCGAGTTCGTCGGCTGTTCCGCAGACGAGCACGTAATAGAAACCGTCGGCTGATCCTCGCTCGAGCAGTTGACGAATTAACCGACGTCGGTCGGAACCACACGTCCGCGCGAGCGTCAGGTCGAAAGGGTTTTTCGCCACGGCCGGGTGACTCTAGGTAGAATGGGGCTCGAGGAGGAGATCGATGCAATCGAAGAAGAGATCGCCAACACGCCCTACAACAAGTCGACAGAGGCCCACATCGGCCGGCTGAAGTCCAAACTCGCGGAGAAAAAGGAGAAACTGCAGAACCAGTCATCGGCCGGCGGCGGAACCGGCTACTCCGTCGAAAAAACCGGCGATGCGACGGTTGCCCTCGTTGGCTTCCCCAGCGTCGGCAAGTCGTCGATGCTGAACTCGCTGACGAACGCCGAAAGCGAAACTGGCGAGTACGAGTTTACCACGCTCGACGTGAACCCCGGGATGTGCAAACACCGCGGGGCGAACATTCAGATGCTCGATGTCCCCGGGCTGATCGAAGGGGCGGCGATCGGCAAAGGCGACGGCAAGCAGGTGCTCTCGGTCGTCCGAAATGCCGACCTCATCCTCTTCGTCCTCTCGGTGTTCGAAATCGAACAGTACGACCGCCTCCAGGAGGAGCTGTACGACATCAACATCCGGGTCGACAAAGAGCCGCCGCGGGTAACCGTCCGCCCGAAGATCAAAGACGGGATCAAGATCACCTCGAGCGCTGACCAGGATCTCGACGAGGATACGATCAAGGAGGTGCTGCGCGATCAGGGGTACGTCAACGCCGACCTGAACCTGGGCGAGAAGGTCGACATCGATCGACTCATCGACGGCCTGATGGAGAATCGGGAGTACATCCCGTCGATCACCTGCGTCAACAAGGTCGATCTGATCACTCCCGAGTACAAAGAGACCGTCGACGAACAGCTTCGCGAGCGCGGGCTAGATCCCGAGGAGGTCACGTTTATCAGCGCCGAAGAGGAGAAAGGGCTCGAGGCTCTGAAAGATCGGATGTGGAACAACCTCGATCTGATCCGGGTGTACATGGACAAGCCAGGACGCGGCGTCGATTACGAGGAACCGCTGGTGATCCAGGCGGGATCGACGATCGAGGAGGCCGTC
>SLIS01000058.1 GCA_007135505.1 Halovivax sp. | reverse complement strand
GAGAATGCGGGCCAGTGGGGCGTACAGAAGTAGACGGCGGCTTCGTTGCCGTTGGCGTGCCAGGGGAGGAAGTTGGAGGTGCGTTCGTCGCCGCCGGTGCGGATGATGAGGTCGACGTCGCGGACGGGCCGATCGTAGAGTCGCGATTCGATGGTCTCGACGTCGATCTGATCCGGGTCGAGGTCGCCGGCGTCGACTTCTTCGGCGACGCTGCGGGCGGCGGTGAGCAGTTCGTTGCGGCCACCGTAGGCGAGGGCGACGTTGAGGACGAAGCGGTCGTAATCGGCGGTGCTAGCTTCGGCGTACTCGATGGCGTCCTGGACGCGGTCGGGGAGCAGGGCGACGTCGCCGATGGCGCGGATGCAGACTTCGTCGTCGTGGACGCGGTCGGCGTCGGCGAACTCGCGGAGTTTCTCACAGAGCAGGTCGAACAGGGCCTCGCGTTCGTGCGCGGGGCGTTCGAAGTTCTCGGTCGAGAAGGCGTAGAGAGTGAGTTCGCGGACGCCGACTTCTTGGCACCACTCGAGGACCCGCTCGGTGGTTTCGGCGCCGGCGCGGTGGCCGGCGGTGGCGTCGTCGCCGCGGTGGCGGGCGTAGCGGCGGTTGCCGTCCTGGATGACGGCGACGTGGGTGGGGGCGCTGTCGGGGCCGTCGAGTTCGCGGCTGAGCAGTCGCTCGTAGCGCGTCCGGAGCTGCCGACGGAACCAGCCGGGCATTGCCCCGAACAACGGCGCCGACACTCATGTGTCTTGCGAGTTTTTCGACCCGTGAGAGGCTGGCGAGTGAATCGTGACGGCTATCCGTCCCGGTCTCGAACGAATGCTCGATGGGAAGCGTCATCGACGAAGAGCTACACCGGCGAACGAAGGCCCTGCTCGAACCCGGCGAGATCGAGCTGAACGGGATGATCGTTCACACGGAGTACGACGGGCGGGAAGACGTCCAGATGATGCAGGCGACGATCGACGCCGGCGACGTCATCGCCGAGGCTGCCGGGTTCGATCCGTCGGACTGTTACGTCTACTCGGGCAACGACGACACCGACTTCGCCTCGAACCAGCATCAGGGGCGGACGATAGCGGACGACGAGTTCGTCTGGGAATGCCAACAACTCCTACGCAAGGGGTCGTTCGACATCGTGTTCTACTACGAAGCGAGTGCCGACCAGGCGGCGATTCTGGAGGGCGTAGAGGACCTCGGTTTCGAGGGAACGAGCGTCGAGGGTTGACACCCTCCCGCGCCTGAAGACGCGGGAATCCCGACCGCGTTTGGGATACTAACGACGCCGTTTTCGGCGTTCTCGGAAGCCGTCGCAGCATTCTCGTTGGCTGTCTCCGCGTTCTCGTTGTTCCGCGCCGACGTCAGCGTGATGGGCTTCGAAGTCGCACCGGGAAATCGGTTCGTCGACGACGAGCGCGCCGAGTCGCGTTCCGAACGCGGTGAGGACGTAGTGATCCCCGTGCTTTTCGACGAGCGGGCCGGGAGGCGCCGGAGGTGGTGGTTGAACCGACCCGAGTCGTCGACGTGTGGCCTGCCCCTGGCTGGTTCGGACGATCCGTGTAGCGACTCGCGAACGTGATCCTGGATCTGGCGTTTCAGCTCCGCAGCGAACGCGCTGGGCGACTCGAGTGGATCCGCCGGACGCCGACCGTACCGACGTGGATCGCCCCGGTGATGCGGTCCCCTCTCGTCTTCCTCTCGCGGAAGACCGCGGTGGAGCACCGCTTCCCAGGCTGTCGTCCCGTCCCGGGTCGCTTATGTCACGCCGGGCCCGAGAATTGGCTATGTCCGCGGACACCGCGCTCTCCACCCGCGAACGGGCGATCATCAACGCCTTCCAGGGCGGGTTTCCCGTCGTGGCGGCGCCATTCGAATCCGCTGCGGCGGCCATGCGCGACCACGGCGTCGACGTCACCGGCGAGGACCTGCTGGAGACGATCCGCGACCTCGACCAACGCGGGGTCCTCTCCAGATTCGGCGCGCTCATCAACGCCCAGGAGATCGGCGGGGCGGCGACGCTCGTGGCGATGCACGCGCCCGAAGACCGGTTCGACCAAATCGTCGAGCAGGTAAACGACCACGCCGAGGTCGCGCACAACTACGAGCGCGAACATCCACACCTCAACGTCTGGTTCGTCCTCTCGGTCGCCCACGAGGACCGCATTCCGGCCGTCCTGGCCGAGATCGAAGCCGAGACGGGCCAGGAGACGTACAACCTGCCGAAGCAACGCGAGTTTCGCGTCGAGGCCACGTTTCCGCTTGACGGTCCCCTCGCCGAGGGACTGGACCTCTCGCACCTCGGGCCCGGAAGCGACGCGGCTCGAGGGTCGGCCGACCAGTGGTCGGGGCCCGAAGCGGATCGGTCCGACGACGGACCGAGACGGACGCTCACGCCCGCCGAACGGGACCTCGTCCTCGAGATCCAGGACGGTCTACCGCTCACGGAAACGCCGTACGCCGACGTCGCCGCCGCGATCGATCGCGACCCGGCCTGGGTCCGCGAAACGATCGCGCGGTTCGACCGGGAGGGAAAGATTCGTCGGATCGGCGTCGTGCCGAACCACTACGCGCTCGGCTACACGGAAAACGGCATGACGGTCTGGGACGTCCCCGACGACGTGGTCCCGGAGGTGGGGCCGGCGGTCGCCTCGCTGCCCTTCGTTACACACTGCTACGAGCGTCCGCGCCACGGCGGCGTCTGGCCGTACAACGTCTTCGCCATGACCCACGGACGGAGCGAGGAAGAGAGCGACCGACGCGTCGAACGCGTTCGCGAGACGATGGCCGAGTACTGGGACGTCGCGGACGACGACTGGGACACGCTGTTCTCGACCCAGATCCTGAAGAAGACGGGCATTCGGCTGGCCGAGCGCGCCGACGCGAATACGGCCGACGACACGGGTGGGGCGGACGCGGTTGTGGACGACACGACTGCGACCGCCACGACTGCGACCGATACGACGACGGACCAGACAACGGGGGACGATTCGGATCCAGAGACGACAACGAGCGATTCCGAATCCGCGAATCGCCGGTGATCGCGTCGATGATACCGCTCTTTCACGACTTCACGGACGAGACGGTCCTTATCTTCGGCGGCGGACCGGTCGGCGCCCGGAAGTCCCGGCGGTTCGACGCGGAAGCGACCGTGGTCGTGGTGTCGCCAGCGTTCGCCGAGGCGGACTTCGGCGACGCCGAACTGGTGCGGGACCGTCCCGGACCGGACGACGTCGGAGCGTGGCTCGATCGGACCGAGCCCGCGCTGGTCGTCGCCGCGACGGACGACGACGCGGTGAACGAGGCGATCGTCGAGGCCGCGCAGGAGCGCTCGATCCTGCACAACGACGCGGCCCGGGCCGGCGGTGACCGCGACGTCGGGAGCGTGGTGGTTCCGGCGACGGTCAGGGACGATCCGGTTGTCGTCGCGATCGCGACCGGCGGACGGGCGCCCGTGCTGAGTCGACACCTCCGGCGCGAACTCGAGCCCCAACTGGCGGGGGCGGGGACGATGGCACGGACGCTCGCCGAACTCAGGGCGACCCTTCATACGACGGGTATTTCGTCGGAAGGCCGCCACGAGGCGCTGGAATCGGTGGTCTCCGATCCGTCGGTTTGGACAGCTTTACGTACCGGCGAGGTCAACCCCCAGGACGTGATCGAGGACGTGCTGCGTCGAACCGACGTCGAGGGTGGTGAGTTGCCGTGACGATGTCAGGCGTCGTCACGAGCGCTCGCGTTACCCACGAGACGGCGACCGTCGACGAGCTCGCCGCGGCGACGCCGGAGAGCCAGCACGCCGGCGTGACGACGCTGCTGTCGGCACCCGACGTGACGGAAGCGTTCGTCCTCGCGACGTGCAACCGCGTCGAAGCGTACGTGGTGGCGCCGACCGATGGGGCGGGACGGGACGCCCTCGAAGCGTTCTTCACGGGAGCGCCCGACGGTGTCGTCACCACGGTCGGCCACGAGGAGAGTCTCCGACACCTGCTCAGCGTCGCCTGTGGGCTCGAGTCGGTCGTCCTCGGCGAGGACCAGATCATTGG
>SLIS01000362.1 GCA_007135505.1 Halovivax sp. | reverse complement strand
TCGAGGCTCCGTCCGTCCGGACGACGAAGTGGTCGGCCGCGTCGGTCGCGTCGGCGCCGGTGAGTTCCTGTAGCGTCGAAAACTCCACGAGCACGAGCGGCGAGGCGCCGGTCAGCCCCTCGGCCGCGTCGACGTCCGCGACGGTCGCCGCGTGTTCGCCCCCGATCGTCACCGACTCGTCGCGCTCGGTCGCCAGGAGCGAGGCGGCGCCGTCGGAGAGGGCGACGGCGTCGTCCGTGCCCGAAAGGGACGCGGGATCCATGCCGTAGAGTTCGATACCCGCTTCCGGCCGGACGCCGACCGCGATCACCCGTTCGCTCGCGTCCGCCGATTCGACGACGATCACCTCGACGAGGACCGGCGTGACCGCCTCGACGCCGTCGATGTCCTCGTAGTACGCCGTCGCCGTGTGCGCGTCACCGAACTGCGGGCCGTCGGTCGCGACCAGAGGCGACTCGGCGTCGGCTTCGGGACTGATCCAGTACTCCTCGCCGCCGAGACCGGTCGCCGGTGCGACCATACCGAGTGCCAGTCCGGAGACGACGAGCAAGAGCGCGACGGCGAGCGCGACGCCGCCGATCGCGGCGAGACTGCGTCGGGGGCCGGTCGTCCGGACGCGCGTGTAGGCACGCCGAGAGCCCAGTCGCCACCAACCCGTCCGGCGGCGAGCCCAGCGACGGAGTCGCCGCTCGTCGTCGGTCGGTTGTTCCCGTTCAGTGGACTGCGCTCGCCCGGTCCGTCGCTCCCGTTCGACCATCTCAGATCCCGCCCGTCTCGACGCGGGCGCCGTCACGCAGCCGGACGACCCGGTCGGCGGCGGCGAGGGCCGATCGGTCGTGCGAGGCGAGTACGACGGCCCGGTCGGTCGCGACCGCCTGGAGGAGTTCGAGTACCCGTTCCCCGGCGTCGGTGTCGAGTTCGCCGGTCGGTTCGTCGGCGACGACGAGGGCCGGCTCGGCGACCAGCGCCCGGGCGATCGCGACGCGCTGGCGCTCGCCGCCGCTCAACTGGTCGGGGCGGTGGTCCATCCGGTCGCCGAGCCCGACCCGTTCGAGGAGCGTCTCCGCGCGGGCCCGACGCGTCGGACGGTCCACGCCGAGTTCGACCAGCGGCAGCGCCACGTTCGTCCGGGCGGTGTAGGACTCGAAGAGCCGGAAGTCCTGGAAAACGAAGCCGACGCCCGTCAGTCGGTGGCGGGCCCGCTCGCGGTCCGTACAGTCGGTGAGCGTGACTCCGTCGGCGGTCACGACACCCTCGTCGGGTCGTTCGAGGCCCGCGAGCAGTGACAACAGCGTCGACTTGCCGCTGCCGCTGGGGCCGGCGACCCCGACGAGTTCGCCCCGCGACACCGCAAGCGAGACGTCATCGACGGCGGTCACCGTGGGGTGGTCGGGCTCGCGCCGCCAGGGGAACAGCGTTCCCAGTCGCGACGGCGTCGATCGTCGAAAGCGCTTGGTCACTCCCTCGGCCCGGACCAGCGTCTCTCGCTGGCGGGCGTCGGGCTCCGTGGTAGTGGATTCGGGTGTGGCGTGCATTCGAAGAAGATCGGGCTGCAGGAGACGGTCTGAGCGTCCGGGCGGCCTACTCCATGTGCGTCCGAGCCAGGTACAGCGCGCCGCCGGCGATGGCCACGACGAGCGTCAGGCCGATGACGAAGCCGAGGGTGGAGATGCCGCTGTCGTCCTCGACGATCAGCGAACCGATGGTCTGGTCGTCGACACCCATCTCGTAGTCGGCGTCGTCGTCGAACGTGTAGGTGAACGTGACCACTTCGGACTCGCCGGGATCGAGCGTGACCTCCTGCGTGGCGACGACCTCGCCGTCGATGACGAGTTCGGCGGTGTGGGTGCCGGTCTCGCCGCCGACGTTCTCTACCGTCGCCGTGACCTCGATCGTCTCGCCTGCACTGATCGAGGAGTCGCTCAGGTAGGTGTTACTGGTCTCGAACGCGGCCGGTTCGGGCTCGGTCGCAGAGACCATCCCGAGCTGGTGGCCGCTGATCGCGTACTCGTAGCTGCCGGCGTCCGCGATCGTCTGTTCGAACGTGACCGTCTTCGTCTCGCCGCCCTCGAGGGTGACTTTCTGCTCGTCGATGACCTCACCGTCGCGGGTGAGTTCGAGCGTCTGCTCTTTCGGTTCGTCGGCCTCGTTCTCGAGGGTCACGGAGAGGTAGAACGTCTCGTCGACCTCGACGGTGGTCGTACTCAGGTCGGTCTCGACGACGCTAATGCCGGGCGTCGGCTTCGGGTCGTCATCCGGCGGCGGGGCAGGAATGCCGATGCCGGTGTCTTCCTCTTCGAGGGAAATCGTGTCCGCCGAGGAGGTAAAGTCCGAACCGTCCTCGGTCGCGGCGAGGTGGACCCACTGGTAGTCGCTCTCGGACCAGTTACCGAAGGTTTCGAGGGTGATCTCGTCGTCCTCCGGATCGACGGCCGTCTTGATGGAGGCGTCGAGCGTCGTGTTACCGCCGTCGAACTCGGGGGCATCCTGCTCGAAGTCTCCGTCGAGGAACGTGAGGATGTCGGGGACGGCCATCGTGCCCGTCTGTTTCGAGTCGGCGAACAGCGAGTCGGCGAGTGGCATCTCCGCTTCGAGGTCCGCGACGCCGTTTATGTGCCCGATGTCGGATTCGATGATGACGTGGTCTTCGACGCTGAAGTTATCTTCGTCGGGCGATTCGGTGATATTGATGGTGGTCTCTTCGCCTGCGATCTTGTCCTTGTCGTAGAGGGCAACGACGTGGTGGATATCCTCCTCGTCGTCGAGGTTGTCGTCGATGGTGAAGGTGACGTCGTCGCCGAGATCCCCGGCGTCGACGGATACCGAGGAGGGACTGCTCTGGGCCAGAATTCCTTCGACTCCGGCGATGATCGAGTGACCCTGCGGGTCGAGATCGCCGTCAACGACTTCGAGTCCCGGCGCCTCGTCCTCGACGGCGACCAGGACGACGTACTGGCCGACGCCGTCGTCGAAGTGATCGTCCGGTTTGAACGCGGTCTCGAAGCCGTCGGCATCGACGGTCTTCGAGTCGATTTCTTTGAACGTGACGTTGTCGTTGACCTCTTCGAGGCGTTCCTCACCGAAGAGTTCCTGGAATTCATCGACCGTGGACGGAACGTCAGTCAACGACGGGTCGTCGACGTCCGGGGAGAGCTGTCCGGCGATGACGGTCGCATTCTGGCCTTCGTATTGGTCTAGCGAGGCGCCAGTGACGTCGTCGAAGTCGATCGAGATGTCGTCGCTCGCGTTGTAGATCGCGAGCTCTTCGTATCCCAGTGGCGCTTCGTTCCCGTCCCAGTTGTTGATGCGGAGGTTCTGATTGTCCACGACCGTCGCGCCGTCGCTCGTGTCGGCGCGCAGCGGCAGTGGCGTCCGGTCCCAGACGGACACGTTATCGTTGTCTGTTTCGTGGACGTTGTCGTAGTCCCCGTCGGTACTGTCGGCAGTTATGGATGGTGATACCGTCGAATCCGTCGTCGGACTGGCACCCACGACCACACCGCCCATCGGTGCGGTTATCATGAGCGCGACGACGAACACGACGATTCCAGCGCGATGCATAGCGCACCTATTCTATCATCGCAAGTTATACGTTTCCCATTATGTCCGTGGCCTTTATATGATAATTTATTCGGGAACGTCGGCGTCGAACTGATCGAAAGAATTACGGTCCCATCGGTGTGAATCAATCGACACGTCCCCCGCTGCAATCGCGGCGACTGATTTCATGATTACTCGAACATCCGCCCGCTTCATCGCCGTACTCTGCGTCCTCCTCGCCTGTCTCCTGGCCCTCGGCTGGGCCGGCGCCGCGGCCAGCGGTGACTACGCGATCGGGACGAGCGACTCGACGGAGACACCGACCCAGACCGTCGAAATCGAAGGCTCCGAGTACACCATCTCGTCGATCGCGACGGCCGAGCCGGACGGCTCGTTCACCGCGTCCGTCACGGTTCCGGAGGACACCCGGTACTCCCTGGACGTCCTCAACGCCGACGAACAACCGGTAATCGATACGATATACGGGAGCGGGTCCGGCCAGGAAACCGTCGACGTCGACG
>SLIS01000033.1 GCA_007135505.1 Halovivax sp. | reverse complement strand
GTCGGTATGAAACGGACCGTTGAGGAACACGCCGAGCGCTTCGACGCGCAGGCCCCGGACTATGACGACTCGAAGACGCCCGAGTATCGGGCGTGTGCCGACCTGGTGATCGAACACGCCGCCCCCGACGGTGGGACCGTACTCGACCTCGGAACCGGAACCGGTGCGATCGCGCTGTCGCTGGCGTCGGATGCCGATCGGGTGGTCGGCCGCGACATCAGTGCGGGAATGATGGACCGAGCCCGTGAGAAAGCCCGAAACCGTGGGACCGAGAACGTCGCGTTCGACTACGGGACGTTCAGGGAACCGGCTTTCGACGGCGACGTCGACGTGGTCGTTTCGAACTTCGCCATGCACCACCTCGACGACGCGGAGAAGCGATCGGCGATAGCGGTGATCGCGTCGCTCGGAGCGTCCCGATTCGTTCTCGGTGACGTCATGTTCTTCGGCGAACCCGACCCGACCGAACCGTTCTACGATCCGTCGGTCGACGATCCGGCAACTGTCGGCCACCTCGTCGACGCACTGACCGATACCGGATTCGCCGTGACGGCTGCGGAGCGAGTGCACGACCAGGTCGGCGTTCTCGTCGCCGAACGGCGATCCGACGAGTCACCTACCAGCGAACGGACGGGTGACGCATCGGCGCCGGGGGACGAATCCGACACATGAAGCACCTCCCGAAGCACCTGCGACCCCGCTGGCGATACCTGGCCGTCGGGCTCCGGACCGAACCGGCCGAGTCGATCGATCGTCGTGGTTTCCAGCGCGAGTGCTGGTACGCCGCACAGAATCTTCTCGGGGATCCCGGTAGTGCCGCGGCCGACCTCACCGTCGTCGCGTTCGCTTTCGAGGATGGGCGCGGCGAAGCACTCGTTCGCGTCCGCCACGGGGAGACGGACCCTGCCCGGGCGGCGCTGGCGTGCATCGACAGCGTGGACGACGTGCCCGTGGGGATCCGGGTCAGGGGGACGAGTGGGACGATACGGGCGGCACGTGACTCGTTTTTGACCCTGGCCTGACTCGCAGTCCGGTGGCCGAGACCCTGCTCCTGTCGAACGTGGGCGTCGGTCGACTGCCTGGGGGTGGTGACTCCCGACGGCCGATGGCGGAGAGGCTACCCTGGTAAGTAAACTATTTAGGACGCGGTGGGCAATTCTGGACCGAGAGAAACGTCGTGTTCGGAACCGACGCGGAGTGGGCGTCTCGCCGACTCCAGTACCTGAGAATCGGTTCGTCACCGACGCGACAGACCTCGATCTAACGTGATACTATGCAGGGACAAGCCCAACAGCAGGCGTACGACCGTGGCATCACGATCTTCTCACCTGATGGTCGACTGTATCAGGTCGAATACGCCCGTGAGGCCGTCAAACGTGGTACGGCGAGTATCGGCATTCGAACGAGCGACGGCGTGGTCCTCGCGGTGGACAAGCGGATCCCGTCCCCGCTGTTGGAGGACTCGTCGGTCGAGAAGATCCACAAGGCGGACGATCACATCGGGATCGCCAGCGCGGGCCACGTCGCCGACGCCCGTCAGCTGATCGACTTCGCCCGTCGCCAGGCCCAGGTCAACCGGCTGCGCTACGGCGAACCGATCGGCGTCGAGAGCCTCACGAAGTCGGTCACCGACCACATTCAGCAGTACACCCAGGTCGGCGGCGCACGCCCGTTCGGCGTCGCCCTGATCGTCGGCGGAATCGAGGACGGCGAACCGCGTCTCTTCGAGACCGATCCGTCGGGCACGCCCTACGAGTGGAAGGCGCTGGCGGTCGGCGCCGAGCGCAGCGAGCTGCAGGAGTACCTGGAGACGAACTACGACGACGAGGCGACGCTCGACGACGGCGTCTCGCTCGCGCTCGACGCGCTGGCGAGCGTCAACGAGGGGTCGCTGCTGCCGAGCGAAGTCGGACTGGCGACGATCGACGCGGAAACCGAGTCCTACGAGGTATCCGATCAGGACGACATCGAATCCCACCTCGACGAGGCCGGCCTCCTCGAGACGGCCGACGAAGAATCCGACGAGTAATCGAGCGGCCAACTCCCGACCGCTACTCGCTACCGGCGACGTTCTAGCGGGGCGACCGAGGCGTAGCGACTGCGCCCGATCCGTCGAATGTGTTGTCGGTTCCTCGAATCATCCGTCGATATCCGATAGGCGAACGTGACGTGTGGAAGTCACTGGTATACCGTCCGGAGTCGGGAAACACTCTTGTAACCGCCCGGAAAACCCATCGGGTATGATATCACTCGACGAGGCGGTGACTGCCCAGCTCGAATCACACGGGGAGCGATTCGAGGTGCTGGTCGATCCGGACGCGGCACTCGCGATCAAACGTGGCGAGTTCGACGAGGCGCTCGAAGACGTTATCGCTGCCGAAGACGTCTTCGAGAACGCATCACGGGGGGACCGACCCGCCGAAACCGCACTCGAGGACGTGTTTGGGACGACGGACCCGCTCGAGATTATCCCCGAAGTCATCGAACGCGGCGAAATCCAGATCACGGCCGAACAGCGTCGCGAGATGCAGGAACAAAAACGCAAACAGCTGATCAACCAGATCACACGAAACGCCGTCAACCCGCAGATGGACGACGCGCCCCACCCCCCGGAGCGCATCGAGACGGCGCTCGAGGAGGCCGGCTTCCAGGTCGATCCGATGGAACCGGTCGATCAGCAGGTCGACGACGCCCTCGAGGAGCTCCGTCCGGTGATTCCGATCCGCTTCGAAGAGGTGACGATCGCCGTCCATCTCCCGGCCGAGTACGCCGGCAGTGCGCAGGCGAAAGTACGCCAGTACGGCGACCTCGAACGGGAGGAGTGGCAGGCGGACGGCTCCTGGATCGGCGTCGTTACGTTCCCCGCCGGGCTGCAAAACGACTTCTACGACCTCGTCAACGAACACACCAGCGGCGAAGCCGAAACCGAGATCATCAAGGACAAGGACGACCTGAAAACGCGCTGACTTCCCTGGTAACGATCGAATGACGGCGTCGGGACTCCTGAATTCTCGGTATCGCTGCAGCTCTCTCGTCGACGACGATCCGAGCACTGTTTTCGCCACGGGATTCAAGACGGTCCGTCGCGTACCCTTCGACAATGACACCGCCCATCCGAACAGGGGTGAACAGCGCCCATCCCTGACGTGGACGGACTCGCCCGCCGACAGCAACCGGCCCAGCGGAGCGACCGGTCGTGGCTCGGGGCGAGCGATCGACTGGGACCGCTTCCGAGACGGATTCGACCGCGACCGACCCCGCCGAACGCGTGGGCGACGGTGATCGCAGCATGAAGGCGGTCGTCGCCAAGCGCGTCGACTCGGGGGTTCCGGACACCGACGAGATTCGGGACCTGAGTGCAGCGGCCGGATACACCGTGGTTGGTGAGATCACGCAGACCCGACGAGCAGACGCGGCACTCCAACTGGGCGAGGGAAAAGCCGACGAACTCGCCGAACGCGTCGCCGAAACCGGTGCGACGACTGTCATCTTCGACAACCGGCTGGGTCCGTACCAGACGTACAACCTCGGTCAGCGTCTCCCGGAGGGAGTCGAAGTAATCGATCGGTTTACCCTCATCCTCGAGATCTTCGGCCAGCGAGCCCAGACGCGGAAGGCACAACTACAGGTGGAACTCGCCGAGCTGCGCTACGAACTCCCACGGGCCGAGGCGAAGGCGAGCCTCGCCAGACGGGACGAACACCCCGGATTCATGGGCCTCGGCGAGTACGACGAGAGCCGCGAAGAGGACATCAAGGCCCAGATCAGTCGGATCCGAGACGAACTCGAACAGATCGAACGAACCGAGGCCGACCGCCGGGCTCGCCGGCGCGACTCGGGGTTCGACCTCGTCGCACTTGCCGGCTACACGAACGCCGGAAAGTCGACGCTCCTTCGCCGGCTGGCCACGGATCTCGACGTCGAGGAGAACGCGGATCTACATCCGGACCTCGATCCGACGGCCGAGTCCGAGGACCAGCTATTCACGACCCTCGGCACGACGACCAGGCGGGCGAACATCGAACCACGTGACGTGTTGCTCACCGACACCGTCGGGTTCATCTC
>SLIS01000476.1 GCA_007135505.1 Halovivax sp. | reverse complement strand
CCCGCGAAGTACTTCGGCGAAACCGGGATATCGTCCTGGGTGAGTCCGTCGGGCAGGTCGTCGCTTCCCTGCGGGACGTAGCCGTCGTCCGGGAACGCCTCGACGGTGTCGGGGACGACGTAGGTCCAGAAGGCGTCCCAGACGGCCGCCTCGTCGAACTGCAGGATGGGCTGGATTCGGTCGTGTGGCGGATAGATGTCCGGATCGTGTCGTGGCGAGAAGAACGTCTCGTCCGAGCGGGCCTCCTGTTCGTCCCAGCGGACGCCGGAGATGACGCCGTCGACCTCGTACGTCTCGAGGGCGTCGTTGAGGGCGACGGTTTTGAGGAGGTGATTGCCCGCGTACGTGTCGAGCAGGAACGGGAACGTCTCCTCATCGTACTCGAGAATGTTCTCGACGTGGTGCTGGTTGTGTTCGGACAGCTCGGCGACGGGGATGTCGTCGCCCGGTTCGAGGTCGTGGGCCTCGACGTGCGCGCCGATGTCCTCGTTTCGAGCGTAGATGACCTCGAGGCCCCACTCGTCGGCCCAGCGGTCGACGAAGTCGTGGATCGCGTCGAAGTGCTGGAAGTGGTCGATGAAGATAGCCGGGGGAACCGGCAGGTCGTACCGCTCGGCGACCTGCGTCACGAAGTACAGGACGAGCGTCGAATCCTTTCCGCCCGTCCACATCACGGCGGGGTTCTCGTAGGTTTCGAGGGCCGTTCGGGTGACCTCGATCGCTTTCTCCATCTTCGCCGAGAGCGACGGGTACGTCTCCGGCGATTCGTCCGTTCCATCGGCGTAGTCGACGTCGACTGTCACTGGTGTGTCCGTTCCCATGGTGTAATTAGATGTAATTATACGGGGTAAAACCCCCGGTTGTCGGCGCGACGTTCCAGACGAAACCCCATCGGCGACGGAAAAAGGCGTGCTGGCCACGCGCAGGAGCTGAGAAGCAGCGAAACCCTGGTGTCGCCCGACCGGCGTGCGCCGAGTGCCTCGGCGTTGGCGCGGATAGTTCTCGTCGGCGTCGACACGTTCTACACCGGTGCGTGGCGAGTCGCGTGACGTTTGCAAAGGTGTTTGAGTATTCTCTGGACCGGCCTCGGTGTAACGGATGTCTCGGATGCCTGTGGGATGTCTCGGATGCCTGTGAACGGTAACCCGTGCACCCGATATTGTGTAAGAAATTATTCCGTGCGAAAATTGACTATGAACGGATATCTTCGAACGGTATCCGATGACGTTCGTTCGCGGTGAGCCGGTAGTTTTCCAAGAGAGTTCCGATGACGAGAGCGTCCGACGCAAAGTACTTCCCGCTGTGAACGAAGATCAGGATATGCTAGATCCGCTCGTCGTCGCACCGGTCGTGATCGGGGTCGTCCTCCTGTTCGCCGGTGCCACGCTCTCTCGATACGGGATCGCGCTCATGGGTGCACTCGTCGGGGCCGGTGGCGGCTACCTCGCTGCACCGACCGTCGGATCGGCGGCCGGTGTCAGCGGACTGGCTGCGTCGGCCGCGGGAATCGGCCTCGGCATCGTCGTCGGCGTCGTCGCGGCACACCTGCTGCTTTCGGTCGCCGTCGCGGCGATCGGGTTCGGGGTCGGTTCGTACGTCGGCCTGACCGTCCTCGCGCCGATCCTCGTCGACGGGGCCTGGTACGTCGAGGGTGGCGTCGGCATCGCGATCGGCGTCGCGGTGGCTATTACTGGGATGTTCCTGACCCACCTGACGATGATCGTCCTCACGTCGTTCATCGGCGCCGCACTGGCGAGTCGCTCGCTCACGTTCGAACACTTCGAGGCCGCCCAGTCGGCGACCAGTCTCGACCCGATCCTGTTCGACGCCGGCGAACCGCTGTTTCTCGCACTGCTCGCCATCGGGATCGGCCTCCAGGTTGGCGTCCTCAGACTCGGCTACGTCACCTGGGTCGTCCGGAAACTGCCGGGCGCCAGTATGAGTCGTGGCCGGGGCGACTCGCGTGCAGAAGGGTAATTGCCGAACCGGGGCGCAGCCCGGCCGGTCGCGTTCATACACTCCGTAACGTGCGCACGTCCGCGACACGTTTGTGTTTCAGCCACCATTCTTGTTCCGCAACCAATCTCGCTACAGCTCCGTCGCCACACCGTCGACGTAGACGGCCTCGACCGACTCGCGCAACAACGAGACGTCCTCGCGGGGGTCGCCATCGACGGCGATCAGATCGGCGTGGTCCCCTGGCGTGAGCGTGCCGACGTCGTCGTCCGGAACGGTCTCGGCCGCGACGCCGGTCGCCGCGTGCAATGCGTCCATCGGGTCCATCCCAACGTCGTCGACGAAAATCTCCAGTTCCATCGCGTTCTCGCCGTGGGGGACGAGTTCGGGACCGAGGAAGTCCGTTCCAGCGGCGATCGGAATGCCTTCCTCGTAGGCCCACCGGATCGATTCGAGGTGGTCCTCGCGCACGCGGTCGGCCTTGGCCAGTCCCCACTCGGGAACGCCGTGGTCGGCTCCGTGCTCGCAGATTCGATCGACGATCGAGAACGTCGGGACGAGGACGGCGTCCGTCTCCGCCAGGAGCGAGATTGCCTCGTCGTCGAGATAGATGCCGTGTTCGATCGTGTCGACGCCGTTTCGTAGGGCGTTCTTGATACCGGGTGCGCCCTGTGCGTGCGCGGCGACCGGAATGTCGACGCGGTGGGCCTCCTCGGTGAACGCCCGGATCTCGCTGTCGACGAACTGGCTCTGGTGGGGTTCGTCCTTCTCCGAGAGGACGCCGCCCGTGGTCGAGAGCTTGATGAGGTCTGCGCCCTGGCGTATCCGACGACGGGCGCCCTTCCGACACTCGGTCGGGCCGTCGACGATGGCGGGATCGTCGTCCGTGTCGAGCCAGCGTTTCGGCAGGAAGTGGCGATCGCCGTGACCGGCCGTCTGGGAGAACGAGCGTCCGCTCGTGTAGATGCGTGGCCCCGGAATCTCACCTTCCGCGACGGCGTCGCGAAGCCCGAGCGCCACGTCGCTGCCGACGTCGCGGACGGTCGTAAAGCCCGCCCGGAGGAGCATTCGACAGTCCATCGACGCTCGTGCGGCCTTCAACGCCGGTCGATCGGACTCCGTCACCCACGCAAACGGTTCCATCGACCGAATCCCCCAGAGGTGCAGGTGCGCATCGATCAGTCCCGGAAGCACCGTCTCGCCCGAGTGGTCGATCCGCGCTGCGCCCTCGGGTTCCGGTACGTCCTCGATCGGACCGACCTCGCGAACGCGCCCGTCTTCTATAACCACCCTCGCGTCCGCGAGGAACTCCCGACCCGTCCCGTCGTACAGCAGGCCGCAGTCGACGTATCGCATGCGCAATGCCAACATCCGAGCGGACAAACCCTTTTGCCTCCCGGCACGTTGCGCAGCGGACTTCGACCGGCCGCGACCGCGATCGGTCGACTTGGAGCCGATCGCGGAGACGACCGTCCTGGGGCTCGACACGAGTTGAGCCCCGGTCGGCGACCGCGCGGCAGAACCGGAATAGCCCGGCCCTCGAACCCGGCACCGACGGCGTCGCTGGCGCCGCGTATCGCCCCCTTCTCCGCTACGCGCAGGCTTTTGGTCCGGGCGGCTGATCTCCCACTGAACGATGGTTCCCAACCCAGACGCGGGCCCGGTCGCCCACCTGCTGACGGCCGAGGCCCGGGCGGTGCTCGACCGATCGACCTACGGCGACTGGCGTCGGCTCGCCACCGCCGACGCTGTCTCGCTCGCCTTCGGATTTCCGTACCCCGAGTCGTTCCCGACCGACCGCCTCCGCGAGGCGGTCGATGAGGTCTTCCGGGTCGAGGGCGGGAAGGCGCTGCAGTACGGCGGCGGCGAGTACGCTGAGCGCCTCGAGGAGTTCGTCGTCGAGCGCGAGGCTGAGCGTGGGATCGACCCGGACGAGAAGGCGGCGACGCTGACCAACGGCGCGACCCATGCCATCGACGGCGTCTGCCGCGCGTTCCTGGATTCCGGCGACGTCGTGGTGGTCGAGGAGCCGACGTTCATGGGGTCGCTGCGGGTCTTCGAGAACTTCGGCGTCGAGGTGGTCGGGATTCCCGTCGACGACGACGGGCTCGACGT
>SLIS01000472.1 GCA_007135505.1 Halovivax sp. | reverse complement strand
GGCGTCTTCGTACTCGTCGAACAGGAGGCCGCAGGCCTCACACTCGTACCAGGTCGCGCCGTCTCGCTGGGTTTCGACGACCATATCCCACAATTCGTCGCTGGTCCAATAGGTATTGTGTACCGAATGCGTCACGACGGATCGAGGGGCCGACTCCCGACGAGTGGGATAATTCTCAAGGTGACAGCCACGAAAGGGGACGGTATGAGTGAGTCGGATACCGACGGCGTGCGTCTCTCGGTCCGGGCGGCCGAAAAACGTGACGCCGGCCGGGGCGTCGCCCGCATTCCGGAACGCGCCCGTCGAAAGCTGGGTGTACTAAGTGGGGACACCGTCGTCATCGAGGGGACGCGGTCGACCGTCGCGAAGATGTGGCCGGCCGACTCGTCGGTCGACGAGACCGTCGTCCAGATCGACGCCGATTCTCGAGCTAACGCCGGCGTCCACGTCGGCGACAGCGTCACCGTCAGGTCCCTGGAGGGAACGACGGTGCCGGAAGCGGAATATGTGGTTCTGGCACCACCCACCACGGCGAACGACGCGGAGACACAACTCACCGAACGGGTCGCCAATCAGAAGCTCAGAAACCGACCCGTCCGCACCGACGAACAGATCCGCATCGAGGGGATCGCCGCAGAGCCATTTCGCGTCATCGAGACGAAGCCCGACGGGGACGTTCGAATAACGAGTTCGACGGACGTTCAAGTCTCGAGTGACGAACGTACCAAGAGCGCCCCGCAACGACGAACGGACGCGACGGACGATTCGGCCGACACGACTACCGCCGAGAAGCCGCGATCAGGGAGGCCACCCTCGGGAGTCACCTACGAGGACATCGGCGGCCTCGACGAGGAGTTAGAGCTCGTCCGCGAGATGATCGAGCTGCCACTCTCCGAGTCGGAACTCTTCCAGCGTCTCGGCGTGGATCCGCCCTCGGGCGTCCTGCTCTACGGCCCGCCGGGCACCGGCAAGACGCTGATCGCCAGGGCCGTCGCGAACGAGGTCGACGCAACGTTCATCTCCATCTCTGGTCCGGAGATCATGTCGAAGTACAAGGGCGAATCCGAGGAGAAGTTACGCGAAGCGTTCGCCCAGGCCCGAGAGAACGCCCCCGCCATCGTCTTCTTCGACGAAATCGACTCGATCGCGAGCGCTCGGGACGACGACGCCGACGCCGAGAGCCGCGTCGTCGGCCAGCTGCTCACCCTGATGGACGGTCTCGATGGACGCGGCGAGGTGATCGTCATCGGCGCGACGAACCGGGTAGACGCGCTCGATCAGGCACTGCGACGGGGTGGGCGGTTCGATCGCGAGATACAGATCGGCGTTCCCGACGAGTCCGGCCGCCGGGAAATCCTCGAGGTCCATACCCGGGGGATGCCCCTCGCCGACGACGTCTCGCTCGACACGCTCGCCGCACGCACCCACGGCTTCGTCGGTGCGGACCTCGACTCCGTGGCGAGCGAGGCGGCGATGGCCGCAATCCGCAGGCGGCCGGCAAACGAAGACGAGCGCGCCGACTGGAACCGGGATCCATCGGTGACGAAAGCGGACTTCGACGACGCGCTGGCGGCGGTCGAACCGTCGGCGATGCGTGAGTACGTAGCCGAATCACCGGAGACGGACTTCGACGACGTTGGCGGTCTCGATGCTGCCAAACAAACGCTCACGGAATCCGTCGAGTGGCCGCTTACCTACGATCGCCTCTTCGAGCGGACAAACACGGATCCGCCCTCCGGCGTCCTCCTCTACGGGCCACCGGGGACCGGTAAGACCCTGCTCGCGCGGGCACTCGCCGGCGAGACGGACGTCAACTTCGTCCGCGTCGACGGGCCGGAGGTTCTCGATCGATACGTGGGCGAGAGCGAGAAGGCCATCCGCAAGGTTTTCGAACGCGCCAGACAGTCGGCTCCCTCGATCGTCTTCATCGACGAGATCGACGCCCTCGTCGGCCGACGTGGCGAGAGTCACGAGGTAACCGAACGGGTCGTCTCGCAGCTGCTGACCGAACTGGACGGAATGCGCGAGAATCCGAACCTCGTCGTGCTGGCAGCCACGAACCGCAAGGACGATCTCGATCCGGCATTGCTCCGTCCCGGTCGGCTCGACACGCACGTCCTGCTCCCCGAACCCGACGTCGAGGCCCGCGAGAAGATCCTCGCCGTTCACACGCGCGGGAAACCGCTGGCGGCCGACGTGGATCTCGAGGCGTTTGCCTCCGAACTCGAGGGGAAAACCGGCGCGGACATCGAGGCGATCGTTCGTGACGCCTCGATGAAGGCGATCCGCGAGGTCGCCGACGAACACGACCCGGCCGAGGCCAACGAGCGAGCCGACGAAGTGGTCCTCGAGCGAGCGCACCTGGAGCGGGCGCTGCAAGCACACGAGTGAGCAGTAACCACCGGTACAATCCGACCGGCGGGCAGATTCAGCGCTCGTCCGGGTCGCGACCGGTCGGGGGAGTCTCGATCTCGGTAGCGGCGGCGTCCGATCGGACGGACCGTCCCGGTTCCAGCAGGGGTGTCTCCCCGGCCGTCGTCGACTCGCCCGGTTCGACGGCCACGTCGTCGATCGAGACCGAGGGGGCGAACACGACGTCGACGCGGCTACCGAACGCGATGTGACCGATCCGATCGCCGCGGCGAACCGACTCGCCGGACTCGACGTACGGCGTGATTCGACGGGCGAACGCGCCCGCGATCATCGTCACCTCCTCGACCGGTGTGGTCGTCTCGCCGTCCAGTTCGATCGAATCGACGTGCGGTTCGATCGACTTGACGTTTTCGCTATCCGCTACTGAAGGCGGTTCGGGGTCGCTGGACCGATCCGTCTCGAACCGGACGTGCACGCGCTCGTTTCGATCGGAGTCCTTGGAGAACGCGGGACGATGAGCACCCGACGTGTGTTCGACGTCGCTCACGGCACCGTCGTCCGGAGCCCGGATGACGTGAACGTTCCAGACGTTCATGAAGATGCCAGCGCGAACGCGTTCACCCTCTTCGCGAAGGACGGATACCTTCCCGTCGGCCGGCGCAACGACGCCCGAGACGGGTGGCGTGCGATCCGGGTCGCGGAAGAACGCGAGAACGGCCGCCCCGAGCGCGGCGAGGGCGACGGCGGCGGGAACGTTGATCAGGAGAGCAAACGGCGCCGCGGCGAGCGGCCCGATGGCGTAGCGCCACGCACCCGGAGCGACGTTCATACCATCCCGTTCGCGCGGATGCCGTTTGACAGTTTCGTCGAGAGTCGGCGGTCGGGCGAATCAGCGGCAGGGCACGAACCGTCGCGACAAGGCAAACAGGGTTACCCGAGTACGGGGAATCAGTCCCAGAACGACTGCGTCCGGGCGTACTGGCGTTCTTGCCGGAGAATGTCGCGGTAGAACTCGGACTCGTTCTCGCGCAGTTTGTTGATAATCCGGGCGGCGTTGTACGGTCCAACGCCCCGAGCGGCCATCGCGATGACGGCCTGTTTCCCGTGACTCTGAACGAGGCTTGCGGCGTGAAAGGCCCGTTCGGTTTGAGCCTTCTGTTCGTCGTCCTTGCGTTCGGCGCGGACAGCCTCGACCACATCGTCGGCCCACGGATTGAGCGAGGCGATGCGGGTCGACCCACACTTCGGGCACTCGGGCTGGTCGGGGACGCGTCGGACCTTCGTCCTGGAGAGCCACTCCGTGCAGTGAGTACAGAGGAGGATGACCCGGTCGTCCCGGATGCGGTCTTTGACCGTCTCGATGATGCTCGCGTCTGCGTTCTCCGGGGCGAGCAGCTCTTTTCCGGAGGAGTGACCGCCGGTTCCTACCGCCGTCCGACCGCGGACGGTCTCGAGTTCGATTACGCCCGACTGGATCCCCTCGAGCACCGACGCCGCCGACGCGGGCGCCAGATCCTCGTGGAACACCTCGCGAATCGCTTCCTCGTACATCGGGGTGTCCTCGAGTGCGGCCAGCAACCGGTCGTTTGATAGCCGGCCGGACCCCTCCCAGCGCTTGAGCGCACCGAACTTTCCGGAGACCTGGGCGAGACGGAACGCGAGTGCGTCGGAGTTCTTCAGGCCGAGTTCAACGATCGTCTCGACGTGTCCTGGATCGGTCTCCTCGAGGATCGAGACGACGTCGCTCGTCGCGATGCTCGTCGGGACCTCGAGTTCGATCCGGTACGGATCGGTTTCGAGCCCGATCGACGACCCCGCCTGCTGGCCCAGCAATGCGGAGAGTACGCGCCCGAGCGTCTCGTTGGTCTTGTGACCGAGGCAGGCGTTGACGACGACGTCCCGTCCCTGGCGTTCGACCACGATCCGGTCGGCGGTCGGCATCGGTTGGTCGCCGTCGACCTGGCGCTCGAGCTGAGCGAGCGCGGAAGCGAGCGTCCCTCGATCGCTCGGGTACCTGGACTCGAGTTCTCGGGCCACTGCCGCTTCGTCAGCGCCCACGGCGAACTGCGGTTCCGAGACCGACCTGATCTCGCCCACTTCCTGGGCGACCGCGAAGGGGACGGGGATCTCCTGGCCGATCCAGGACGGGACCTCGCCTGCGGGATCCTCGATCGGGCTCACCTTTACGACGCCATCGTCGTCGTCCACCTCCGCAATTCGCCACATCTCGCCCCGCTGGATGAAGATCTCTCCGGGCGAGGCGAAGTTGACGACGAATCGCTCGTCGAGCGTGCCGATCTGACCACCCGAAGCAATGTCGTGAACCTCGTAGGTCTCCTCGTCCGGAATCATCGAGAGGTTCGAGTAGACGTATTGCCAGGTGCTCCCGCTGGTCTCGATTCGGTCTTCGGCCTCGTCGAACCAGACGATTCGATTCCGGTGAAGTTCCGAGAGGACCTCGACGAACGTGTTCCGGGTCAGTTCGCGGAACGGATACGCTCGCGAGATCAGGTCGTGGGCCTCGTCGACGTACGTGTCACCGCCGCCCTGGACGATGGCCGGAATCTGGTTGGCGACGACGTCGAGACTGCCCGCGTGAATGTCGGCGGTTTCGACTTCACCCTGGCGAGCCCGTCGTGCGATTGCCAGCGCCTCGAACGTGTCGTCGGCCCGCGTCGTGACGATGGTTCCCGAGGATACCTCGTCCAGTCGGTGGCCCGCACGACCGATCCGCTGGAGCAGGCGCGTCACCTGCCGCGGGCTCTGGTACTGGACGACGTGGTCGACGCGGCCGACGTCGATTCCTAGCTCCATCGAGGACGTACACAGCAACGCGTCCAGGTCGCCGGCCTTGAACGCGTCCTCGACCTCGATCCGGGCCGACTTCGACAGCGAACCGTGGTGGACGCCGATCGGCAGGTCGAGTTCCCGAAATCGCGAACCGAGCGCCTCGGCCGTCTGGCGCGTATTGACGAAGATGAGTGTCGACTCGTTGGCGGCGACAATGTCCCGGATCAGGCGGACGTGACTGGCCGTCGTCACCTCCGTCATCAGCGTCCCGGCGAGGTCGCGGTCCTCGTCGGTCACGGACGGCTCACAGACGGTGACATCGACGTTGCTCCCGACGTCGATCTCACGGACTTCGCAGGGGCGGCCCCCGGTGAGAAACTGGCCCACTTCGTCCGGGTCGCCCACGGTAGCCGAGAGGCCTATCCGCTGGAACGGACCGGCCAATTCGGTGAGTCGCTCGAGCGCGACCGATAGCTGTGCCCCTCGTTTCGAGGCCGCGAGTTCGTGTACCTCGTCGACCACGACGTGGGAGAGATCCTCGAAGGCCGCTCGCAGCCGGTTTCCGGTGAGCATCGCCTGGATCGTCTCCGGGGTCGTGATGAGTACGTCCGGCGGGTCTTCGGCCTGCTTCGATCGCTGGTACTGGGTTGTATCGCCGTGTCGAACATCGACGGAGACGTCTAGGTACTCGCCCCACCACTCGAGGCGATCGAGCATGTCCCGGTTGAGTGCTCGAAGCGGCGTCACGTACAGCGCCCGAAAACCACCTCTATCCTCGTTAGCGCCCGTATCACGGGCGGTACCGTCGACTGTCTCTCGATCGAATCGATCACTGTTTTCACCGCGATCGGCGACGATGTGATCGAAAACCGGGAGCATCGCCGTCTCGGTCTTGCCACTACCGGTCGGGGCGATCACCAGCGTGTTCTCTCCGGCGGCCAGCGGGGGAATCGCCAGTCGCTGTGGCGGCGTCGGCGACGAAAAGCCGCGCTCGGAGAGGGCATCGCGGACGGCCGCTCCCAGGTGGGTAAACGCCGCCACGTCCCCGTCTGTCATCGGCGGACGTAGGGAGGTACGCCGCATAAGGTCGTTGCTCCAGCCTGGTTGCGTGACCATCACTGACTCGGCAGACCGAGACGCGATCTCAGATCGCCTCGTACGGTCCGAGTCGGGTGCCGTCGAGCAGGTAGGCTTCGCCGCTTCGTAGACCCCCGGGGAGGATCGGTGAGAGAAACGACTGGCCGGCGACGTTGATCCAGGTTCCGCCGACGAGTTCGTTGAACGCCGGCAACACGACTAACTCCGGTGGATCGTCGACGGCGTCGTCACTCGTTTCGACCTCGCCGACGGGGTCATCATCCACCTCGGCCTCGTCGACGGCCTCCCCGCCCGTCGACTGGGCACGGACCCACGACCGATCGAGCTGGCCGCGAAGCCACGCCGGCTCGATTCGGCTCCCGCCTACCTCGTCTTCGAGGCGGACGCACGGATGTTCGTGGCCCATACAGAGCACGTCCGCCGCTAACGCGTCCGGCGACGGCCAGCTGTGACCGTGGCAGACACCGACGTCACCCAGTCGGCCGCCCTCGCCGGGAAGGACGTCGAGGGCCGACGCGCCGGTGGTCGCATCCGACCGGCCACGCGGCCGATCGTGAATCGTTTCGTACAGCCACGACTCGATAGCTCCGTCGTGGTTTCCCTTGACCAGCGTGACGTCGACCGGCGGCATGGATTCGAACAGTACCTCGAGTTCGCCGCGCTCGGCGCCACCCGGATCGCCGATCGAGTGCATCAGATCGCCGAGTACGACCAGGCGATCCGCCCCGGTCCGATCGAGTAACTCACAGAGTCGCCTGCGACGCGAGTCGGCTTGACTCGGCACCTGGATGCCGCGTTCGTAGCGCAACCCCGCCTCGACGCCGGCGTGGTAGTCGGCGACGACCAGCGTCCGATCGCCGTCGATCGTCGCGAGCGCAGCCGGTTCGTCCGGAACTGGCTCGAGTTGGCTCATCCTCAGATCGCCTGGAGACGGTCCTCGGACGGTTCGAAGCACTCGCCACCCATCAGCGCGTCCTGGATCGCCTGCTCGACGGCGTCGCTCGTGGCACCGGTCGCTTCCGCCACGACCTCGACGACGGCGTCGCGCTCGGCACCCTCGCCATCGTCGAGGTCGTCCATCGCCTCGACTACCCGGGCCTGGAGGTCGACGTCCTCGGCCGACCCGTCGTCGGCCGCCGCATCGCTCGCACCGTCCTCGGAGAGCTCCGGGTCGTCGGTTGCGCCGTCGCCGTCGGCCGGTGACGGTTCGTCATCGCCTGCGGCCGTCTCGACGCCCTCCGGATCGGGAACGTCGATGTCCGCCTCGCCGGGGTCGTCGACTTCCGTTCCGGTCGTGAAGTCGGTGCCGTACTCTTGCTCGATGGCTTCGCGCTCCTCGTCGTCGAACTCGTACATACCGTCGCCGCCCTCGAAATCGCCCAACTCGTCGGAATCATCCGCTTCTGCGCCATCCCCGTCCTCCGCCTCAGCCGCATCGACATCGCCGTGGTCGTCGCCGGATTCCTCAGCGTCGACCGCATCGGACTCGATGGCACGCTCCGGTTCGTCGTCGGCGTCCGTCTCGGTCGGTTCGGACTCGACCGAGGCGTCCGAGTCGGCCGTAGTTGTGTCCGTTACGTTGTCGTCTACGTGCTTTGAACCGCCGTCGTCGGTCGTGGCCTCGCTCGAAGCGGAGTCACCGGCCTCCGCCGTCCCGATCGCGGCACCCGCTGACGGATCCGTCTCGGTCGCCACGTCGTCCGCATCCGCAGCGTCCGTCGCCTCTCGCAGGCGAGCAGGTAGCGTGAGTGAGGGGCCATCGGCGGCGAGTTCGTCGTAGTCAGGGCCACCGTCGAGCCGTGCGACCGGCGCCGGGGTTGTCGACGAGACCTGCGACTGCTCGCCGGCGACTACGCGGACCGCCTCGAGTACGACCTGGCGCAGGCCGTCGAGGTACCCCGCTGTCGTGCCGTAGTGTTCGAGGGCCAGTCCGATCCCCTCGGCGAAGCCGTTCTCCACGCCGTTCGCCCTGAGGGCAGTCGCGAGGTCGTCGCCCGTCGCGTCGAGGGAAACGGCAGCGGCGTACGTGCCGATACGAGAGAGCGTATGCTCGGCCGTGTCGACGACCCAGCGGTCCCTGGTCGCCGAATCGACCGTAGCGAGACTCTCCGGGCGGATGGACGTGTACACCCGGTCGCCGTCGTCAGGTTCGAACGTCCGGGCCTTCCCGGTGACGGCCACGAACGCCGGCGGTTCGGCACGCTCGAGGAACGCCAGGGCATCGGGCTGGTACTGCCCGGCGTAGACGACGAACGCACCGGTCGGGTCGACGACGCGCGCCCGTACCATCTCCTCGTTGACGTCGGTCACCTCGGTGAGCGTGCCGACGACGAACACGCGGTTGAGCCGTGCGCCGGTCGGCGAGATGACGTAGTTCGGGGCCCGCTCCTCGTCGCTCTGGGCGTACGAGACCGACGCGTCATCGAACTCGGTCGCGAACAGCCGGTGGGCGACTTCCCGGCCCGGGCGATCGCCAGCGTCGCTGGAACTCATGCGTCCACCTCCGCCAGGAAGGCGCTCGCCCGTTCACCCGGATCGTCCTCACTCTCCGCGAACGAGGTCGCGTCTAGGTTGGCGCCGTACTCGTCGACCGAGAGATGGCCCCGGACGCGGTACTCGCGCCCGACGATTCGCTCGCGTATCGTCTCAGCGACGGCTTCCTGGTCCATCGCGTCGCGGGCTTCCTCCCGCGCGTCGTCGATGTCGCCCCCGTAGACCGTCTCGGTGAGTTCGTCATCGAGCACGACGGTGACAGTGCCGGTGCCGTCGTCGAGAATCGCCTTTACGCGAAGGTCGTCCACGCCGTCGACCTCCCCGTGCGTTCGACACTGGTTCTTCTGGATCACCCGGTGACACTCCGGACACCGCTGGATGAGCCCGGAGCCGTCGCGCACTTGGATGAGGTTTCCGGTCAGTTCGACGTCGTAGACGCCGCCACTCGCGACGGCCTCGCCGACGCTCATCGTCGGCGCGTCGGTTCCGACGTCGATCTCGGTATCGAGCGCCTCGACGCTCGAGAACTCCGAAATATTCACTTCGGGGACGCCACGGAACTCTCTGACGTAGACGTTCTCGAGTTTGACGGCTTCGTCGACTTCGATTTCGGGCTGTGGATCCCAGCAAGTAAACGGCAACCGCCCGCTCTCGTCGCCCAGGACGCCACTGAGGATCTCCGTTTCACCGTCTCGGCCGTCGATCGTCCGCCGCTCACACTCGAGAACAGTGACCTCGGCCGTAACCGCCCGGTCCCCGGTCTCGAGGTCAGTGAGCGTCGACTCCCCGCCCACTTCGTAGGGAACCTCGAGATCGTCTGATTCGACGGCGATCGACGAGTGCTCGCCGAGGTTGAGTTCCGGTTGTCCATCCCACTCTCGTACTCCGGCGTTCCCGACCGTGATCGTCTGGCCCGGTTCGAGGCCGAAGTCCTCCCAGGCCGTGTAGTCGATGACACCCGTTTCGTCCGCGAGTTCGCCCTCGACGATGACGTGATCGTCACCCTGGTACCGGATCGAGCGCTCGCCGGCAGTGAGTACGACGGCCGTTACGGTGACGCTGCCCGTGTCGGGTGAAATGTCGCCGATCGACTTCGTCGTCGGGCCGCTCGAACCACCGTCACCATCGCCGTACTTCCGGCGCAGGCTCTGCTTCGCTTCGTCGATGGGGACGCTGTACTCCACCAGGTTCGCCAGGTCGGATTTGACCTCCTCGTTGTCGACACCGAGGTCGGAGGCGAGTTCCTCGGCATGAGTGTCTAGATCCATTACCAACACTTCGTACAGGGGAACCAAAAACGTTCCCGGATCCGGGTGAAAGTAGTTGGACTCGTAGCATCGAACGGGCAGCCCAACGAGTGCTGTCGGGTCGAAATCAGCGAATGGGGAGTGTGCGACCTTTCAGTCAGTTGGAGCAGCTGCTACCGATGGGAATTGGACGGAACGACGGCGTTGGACTTCAATATACAATTTCCACTGAGTGATACGTCCTCGGAACTTTGTCTTGTCCCATCACGAATAATCCGGAAAGATTCATCGTTGTGGACGTGACACGGTGGGACGGGGAATGGGATGATCGATACCGTAACGTCGTTCCTCTTCCGGGGGGATGGCAACGCAGTCCACGAGTGTCGCCGATGCGGAACCACCGTCGACACCGTACGGACCGACTGTCCGGCCTGCGGGAGTTCGGACATCGTCACGCACTCCACACAGTAACCACAGCACACGCGGTCGTACCCGACCACCGCTGGCTCGTGAACTACGTCTAGCCCGGTCCGTAGAACGATGCACTAGTTACATGTCGACAGGAACCGCCAGGAACTGAGACCAGGTGACCGGTCGGACCGCCGGTTTGTCGAGCCGCGTCGTGACGGTCGTGCCATTCCTCGCCGAGTCGTCGCTACCGCACTGTTCTCACCTCCCGTGGTGTCACGGCGTTACAGGTGGTCGTCGTCCTTCAGCCCCTGGATGAGATCGTCGACCAGTCCGTCGACGGACTCGTAGGGGAAGTCGGCCTGTCCGGCAGTTTTCGAGTTGAGCTCCATCGCAGTCATCGAAAAGTCGCCGGATTCGAAACGGGTGGCCGGGCCGTTGGGGAGGGCCGGAACGAGATCCATCGGACTGGAGACGGGGTAGTCAGCGCCTTCGAACGCCTCGGTAAACTGCTCTCTGAGTTCGGCTTCGTCTGCCATTGCAACGGCCCCTTCTTTCGCATAAATAATAAATTTTGAGGTAGTTGAATTCGGCGCTGAGCGCAAATTCGCCGACGGAACGCCGGAAACCCTGGGACCGGAGCCGCGTATCACTCGTTCATTCGTGGTTGGATCCGCCTCGGGCTGCCGACTTCGTGATGCCGGTCGATGGGCGACGGCTCGGCTGGAAGCGACCCAGGATAGTTTGTTCCAGGGGTGAAACGGACGTCGAATTCATCTGACCGTCCCGTCCAGGTACCGGTCACCCCAGTAGTCCGCTGCCAGCCGCGTGAGAGCGACGCCGACGACGGCCAGCGCGAGGCTACCCACGACGAGCATTCCGGTGAGGAATCGACCAGGCGAGACGAGGACGAACGCACAGACGAGTGTCGGGAGGAGGACGAGCGCGACGCCGGCCCCAAACGCACCGAACCGAAGCCCGTCGAAGAGAAATTCGTTTGGAGCGAAGCCGGCGAGGGTGACGGTGAGGCCGTAGTAGTACAGTGAGTAGCCGGCCAGCACGGCCGCGCCGGCGATCGCGTCGAGCAGCGTCGCGTCGAACCAGACGACGGCAACCGTGTAGGGCAGTCCGAGTGTCGGGGCACCGACGAGGACGAACGACAGCCGCTTCGCCTCGAAGAGGTCGGCGACCGAGATCGGGTGGATCCGGTAGGCGTCGACGTCGTCGAACTGGGTGAGCCAGTTGTACGTCGTGAAGGCACCGAGCCCGAGAACGGCACCGAAGAAGATCCCTGGAGCGGGTGCCACGCCCGTAATCGATTCGACGACCGCGACGAGCCCCCCGACCAAGACGAGCAAGATGCCGGTTGAGACGAACGGTTTCGCGTAGCCGCCACTACTCCGCCCGAGGTCGAGAATCGACTTGGCGACGAGTGGATCCGCACCGGGGAGGATCGTTCGGAGTCGATCGTATCGACCGGGCGTCGTCCGGGCCGGTGGCGAGTGCTCCGGGTTGTAGACGGCGAGTGAAAGCACACCCATCACGATCGTGACGAGTGCGAGTCCTCCCGCCGCGATCGGAGACGATCCCGTCGTCACGAAAGCGACGGCGTCGAGCAGGGAGCCAGTCGTCCAGAGCCCGAGCCCGATCAGTCCGACGACGAGAGCGAACGCCCACGAGTGAACCCCACGAGTGCTCATGGAAATTGCACCCACGGTGACGACCATGCCGAAGACGAAGGCGAGCCACAGCGAGAGCCACTGGACGGCGACCACGCCGGCCGTTCCGCTCGAGAGACCCTCGAGTCCGACGAACGCGAACGCCATCGGTCCGACGAAGAACAGGCCGTAGACGACGGCATCCTTCAGCAGGAACAGGCCCAGAAACAGCCGACGGGAGACCGGTAGCGACGGTGTCGTCCCCAGCAGAAAGCTGTGCGGACCGAAGACGTCCTCGATCATGTCCGAGCCCGCGAAGCCAGCCGTTCCCGCGTACAGCCCGAAACCGACGGCAAAAACGTGTAGCCCGAGAACGACCCCGCCGGCCGACGTGCCCGTCTCCGTGAGCGCGAGAGCCGTGCCGATCGCGAAGGCGCCGAGGACGACCGGTATCGCCAGGAACCGCCGCCCGCCGAAGAGACGCGCGTGGAGTCGCCACTCCTCACGAGCCAGTGCCGTTGCGATCGTCCAAACCTGTGACGGCTGCGACGGCCGGTGAGTCCGGGCTGTCGGGCCCGACCCACGGATCGCCGGGTCGTCCCTCGATTCGGAGTCCATCAGATCCCCCGATCCAGAAGAACCAGTGCGTTTCTCGTCTCCCGTCATCGGTTCGGTTCGGGAACGTCGCGTGGCTGGGCGGCTGACACCGTCGAGAGAAAGACTTCGAGCAACGGCTCGGTCGCGTCCTCGAGGGTTCGCTCGGCGACGATTTCGCCGTCCGCGACGATGCCGACGCGGGTACACAGCTCCTCGGCGACGTCGATGTTGTGCGTGGAGGCGAAGACGGTGTTACCCGCCGAAACGTACGATTCGAGGTGGGCCTTAACCTGCTCCTGGACGAGTGGATCGAGGTTCGCCAACGGCTCGTCGATGAATACGACGTCCGGCTCGTGCAGGAAAGCCTGTACGATCATCACCTTCTGTTGCTGGCCCCGGGAGAGGTCGGTGTGGACCGTGTCGAGGCGGCCAGTGAGCCCGAGGCGTTCCGCGAGTCGTTCGGCCCGCTCTTCGACCACGGACGTCTCCAGTCCACGGACGCGAGCGACGTACCGGAAGTACTCCCGTGGCGTGAAGAAACTCGGCGGCATGCCGTCCTCGGGCAAGATTCCGACGCGACGACGGGTCTCGATCGGGTCGGCCGACGGATCCGTACCGTCCACCTCGATGGAACCGCCATCCGGTCGGAGTTGCCCCGTCAACATGCGAATCGTCGTCGTCTTTCCGGCGCCGTTCGGTCCCAGAAAGCCGTACAGTTCCCCCGCCGAGACGTCGAAGCTCATCCCGGAAACGGCCTCGACACCGGCGAACGACTTCGTCAGATTACGTACCCGTACCTCGGCCATCAGTCGGTTTCGGTTCTCACCCGACCGACATAACGATAGTGGCACGTGACGACTCCCGCCGAACGAGTCACCCGCAGACTACGGACGCTATTAGCTGCAGTTTCGAATTTGCTGTGTCCTCGAAGGTCAGGACACGATTGTCGACACGAGGCGCGATAATAACACGACACCGAGTCGGGCCGACGGTGCCCGCTCGAACGCCGCTCACTCGTTCGCCCGTTGACTGTGTCGCTCGTACTCGGCGGCGTACTCCTCCTTGCACGTGGGACAGCAAAAGACCGTGACCTCGCCGCCGATCCGAGCCGTCTCGCCGGAGCCGGTCACCTCGGTCTCACAGACCGGGCAGGTGAGCGCGAAGTCCGCCGCCGAGACCGCGACCGACCAATCGACGTCCGACAGGAGTGCGACGTCCCGTCGCCTGACGCCGTCCAGGTCCAGTGCGTCGGTGAGCCAGCCGTCGACGTTTCGCTCCGGTGCGTTCGCGTGGGCTCGAACGGTTCCGTCGAATTGCTTGAACACGTGTTCGACGGCATCGAGGTCCCGAACCGACCGGTAGATTCGATCGACCTCGCCTGGCTCCGCCTCGAGGGTGATGAGCACTGGAATGCGGTTCTTGAGTTTTCGTCGGTCGACGTCGACCGTAAACCCGCGAATGATCCCCTGTTCTTCGAGTCGATCGATCCGATCGGAGACCGCCGGCGGCGACAGTCCGACCTTGTCCGCAATCTCTCGAAATGGGCGCCGCGCATCGGCCACGAGCAATCGCAAGATCTCGAGATCGGTTTCGTCCAGCGTTCGCATACGTGAACGTACGGTGCCGGGGGAATGAATCTTTACACCGCTGCGGCGGTCGAGTTGAACGCTCTCATCGGTCAAGTAGTCGATCGGTATCGACGTGCTCCGCGAGCAACCCGTGCATCCGTTCGACGGTCGCCTCGCTCTGCGTTCGACCAGTACTGACGACGTCCTCTGCGCGCTCGACGGCCGTGAGCGTGTCGGTGTGGACGGCCACGACCGGCACCGACTCCTCGGCAGCCGCTCCCAGCACGGCGCCGGACGGGCGGTGCCCGCCGGAGAGAATGAGACAGGAGATTCCGGGCGCCTCGATCGCGGCCGTCTGGATCTCTGAACGATCCCCGCCGGTGACCACGGCCGCGTTCCGTATTCGACGGAAGTGCCTGAGTGCGCTGTCGGCCCCCATCGCCCCGACGCTGAATCGTTCGACGGTCCGGTCGGCACCCGCTTCGACGAGCAGTTCGCCACCGAGTTCCGCGGCGAGTTCCTCGACCGTGACGCCCGCCAGCGTCTCGTCCCGGGGAATGATACCGAAGACCGGGATTCCCCGCGACTCGAGGAACGAGACGCCGTCCGTCTCGAGCGGCGACGGCGAGGCGGATCCGACGGCGTTGAAGCAGACGCCTGCCAGCCGATCGCCGAATCGATCGGCGGCGGCGAGAACCGAATCGACGTCGTAGACGTCGTTATAGCCGGCCACGACCAGCACGCGG
>SLIS01000096.1 GCA_007135505.1 Halovivax sp. | reverse complement strand
GGGGCCGCCCGGAATCCGCCGTCGGACGGGTAGTACTAAGTCGTGCGGGGCGCAATCGAGGTCCGAGATGACTCGGTGATGTCCGACCTCGCCACCACCGCCGCCACGGCCGGTCTCGTCGTCTTTCCGCTCGTCGCGCTCGTGGCACTGCTGCAGGGCCAGCTCATGATCGCCGGAATCGGCCTGCTACTGCTCAGCTTGTCCCTGTACGTCCGAGAGAAGCGAGGGGACGGGAAGGGCTGAGACGGCACGGAAGTCTGCGACCGTACCGGCGTCGGTGCCGGACTCCACGGCGGCCCGAATCGGGTGGCGAAGTACTATCGGTATACACGAGTGCGATCGACGTGGCCGAAACGCGTTCGCTCGACGAGCAGCCCGTCACCTCCCGGCCGCGCGAGACGGAACCGCGACGGGCGGCCGACCGAGGGGCGTTCCACCAAGTGTGGCCGCCACGTCGTTCGGTCACCGACCGTTCGGAATTCCACGACGTCACGGGACGTATTTTGGCAATTCTCCGCGTAGGAGCAACTGGTGCGGACGAATGTACGATACAATCCTCATTGCGACGGACGGCAGTGATCGCGGAACGTCGGCCGCCGAGCACGGCGTCGACCTCGCCAGCGAGGTCGGGGCGGACGTACACGCAATCTACGTGATCGAAACGAAAGCGCATTACCCATACACGGTCGCCGGCCACGATCCCGGTGAGATGGATGACCACCAGGAGTACGGCGAGGAGGTGGTCGAGGCGGTCGTCGACGACGCCGTCGACCGGGGTCTCGACGGCGTCGGGGCGGTGAGGAAGGGATCCGTGGCGGAGGAAATCCTCACGTACGCCGACGAGCGGGACGCAGACGCCATCGTCATCGGGGCCCAGGGACGGAGCGGGTTAGACCGGTACCTGCTCGGCGGAACCGCCGAAAAGATCCTCCGGGCCGCCGAGGTGCCGGTCATCGTCGTTCACGACGGCTCCTGACCGGCTTCGAGACGGGACGGTACGACAGCAGAATCGGTTGGTGGAGGGGCCGTCAGTTCCGCGACTCGATCAGTCCTCGGACACCGATCCCGACTCGTCGGGGACGGGCTGTGGATCCGAGCCGTCGCTGACGGTTTCGGACTCGGTCTCGTCGATGCCGGTGACGACGCTGGTCCCGGTCTTCTTCACGACGATGTCCCGTTCCTCGACGAGTCTGTCGACCAGCTGTGAGAACTCCTCGGACTCTAAGGTCTCGTACTCCTCGCTCAGTCCCTGCCATACACTGTAACTCATGAACAGCAGGACGACGGCGAACGGGAGGCCGGCGGCGATCGAGGCCGTTTGCAGCGCCTGCAGCCCGCCACCGATCAGCAGGACGGCGGCGACCGCTCCCTCGAGGAATGCCCAGGTGAGCCGCTGGTTGCGCGGTGCCTCCTGCTTGCCACCGGAGCTCAGGTGCCCGAGTACGAGCGAACCGGAGTCAGAGGAGGTGACGAAGAACGTCGTCACCAGCACGACGGCGGCCACGGAGAGGATCTCCGTGAGGGGCAACACCGCGAACAGCGCGAACATGGCGTCGGCCTCGTCGGCTCCCTCGGCGAACAGCGTATCGAGCATCGGCTGGCCCGCCAGTTCAGCTTCGATTCCGGCTCCGCCCATCACGCCGATGAACAGGAACGAGAAGATGACGGGGATGACAAGCACGCCCGCGACGAACTCGCGGACGGTTCGGCCGTAGGAGATCCGGGCGATGAACAGCCCGACGAACGGCGACCAGGCGATCCACCACGCCCAGTAGAAGACCGTCCAGGCGCCCTGCCAGCCCTCGTACGGTCCGCCGTCGAACGATTCGGTCCAGAAGGCGAGTTCCGGAAGGTTCTGCAGGTAGGTCCCGGTGGCCTGCGGGATGACGCCGAGCAGGAACAGCGTCGGGCCGACGATCAGCACGGCGATCATCAGCGAGAACATCAGCGCGACGTTGAAGTTACTCAACCGGCGGATGCCTTTGTGGATGCCCAGGTAGACCGACACCATCGCAATGCCCGTGATCACCGCGATGATTGCGACGAACGTCAGGTCTCCCTGGGGTATCGACGCGCCGACGGTCTCTTCGCCGAGGAACGACACCCCGGCTCCTACTTGCTGGGCGCCGAGTCCGAGCGACGTCGCGAGTCCGAACAGCGTCGCGAAGACGGCGAGAATGTCGATGAGGTGGCCCCACCAGCCGTAGATTCGGTCGCCGAGGATCGGCCAGAACACCGATCGAATCGTGAGCGGGAGCCCGCGGTTGTACGAGAAGAACGCGAGCGCCAGGCCGACGATGCCGTAGATCGCCCACGGGTGGAACGCCCAGTGGAAGTACGAGATTGCCAGCGCGACGTCGCCGGCTTCGGCGGTTCCGCCCTCCACGCCGAACAGCGGATCGGCCATGTGCCACATGGGCTCTGCCACGCTGAAGAACATCAGGCCGATGCCCATCCCCGCGCTGAACAGCATCGCGACCCAGGAGAGGTCGCTGAACTCCTTCTCCGCGTCGACCCCGCCGATGCGGATCTTCCCGTACTTCGAGAAGCCCAGGAAGAGCACCACGAAGATGAAAATGTTGGCGGCGAGGATGTAGAACCAGCCGAAGTTGGTCGTGATCCAGCTGTTTATGTCTCCGATGAGTCCCTCCGCCCCGGGTATCGTCAGGCCGAACACGCCGACGTCCTCAGGAACGGCCAGCGTGTAGATGATGAACGCGATGATCACCGCCGCGGAGACGAAGAAGACGTACGGCTGGACGTCGAACCCGGCGATAGTGACGTTGTCGTCTCCTGCCTCATGGTCGGTATCCGCGTAGAACAGGTCGGCGGTGAGCCCCGTCCGCTTCGGCCCAGAGTCACTCGACACGGCCACCACCCCGATTTTCAGTCGACCGTGACGACGCTTCGGTTATCGCAGGCTGTACGACCCCTCCGTTGTCGAATCCAGTGATCTCGTCCGCACACTGGACTGTGTTCACCTGACGCATGCGTACGCGTGACGATACTCCTCGCATCTATAATGATTGTTCCGGTCAATATCGGGCATACACGCCGAAAATTTCCAATATTTGTGGGACGGTACGGCGTTCGGTCGAAATGTAGTGAACTGCGCACCTCCATCACTTCCGATTCCCAAAGCGGCGTCACACATCGTGACATTACTCTGTCACCAAACCGGGCGAAATTCCCCGCTTCGAGGCCGCGATTCGATCCTCCTTCCACAACAAGTCACATTCTCAACTAATTCACAGTTCCAGCACCGCGGCCGCCGTTCACGATCCGCGACGGCTCAGCTCCGACGGAGCAGTCCGAGCGCCGCCGGCGTAACGACGAACGAGAACAGCATGACCACCATCGCTACCGGAAAGAGCACGATGGCGGCGATTAGCAGGTACGTGGCGACCGACGGAACGGTGTACACCGCGACGATCGCCAGCAAAACCAGGAGAACCGAGCCGCCGAGTAACCCGATCGCTACCCGGAACCCGGTACTCCGCGGATGGTACGAACAGCGCGGGCAGTGCTCTTCGCCCCACGCTACCTCGCCGCCGCAGTTTGGACAGTGGTGGATGTCAACACCTCTACCGTCCACCCACCAGAATGTTGCGTTCACCGTTCGGTTTCTCGACCCGGCTCTCGATCGAATTATAATCAACTATCTGTTATGATGTGGTTCAGCCGATCCGGCGGGACGCTGCCGCCGGGAAACCTATTTGTGGTCGTTCTCCCATCGTTCGGCAATGGGTACGATTGGCGGCTGGTGGGTGTCGAGCCACGAAGCCAGGCCCGACGAGCGCGTCCTCGCTTCCTACCACGTCAACTACCTCCAGCCGGGTGGTCGACCGCTCGGGGGCAAACTCTATCGAACCGATCAGCGGCTCCTGTTCAGCCCCCACCTGATCGACTCGCTGTTCGGCGGCGAGAAAGTCGGCGTCGACCTCGACCGGGTCAACGAGGTACGGCTGGTCGAAGGGGGAACCGGGGGCGAGACCGGACCCGGGAGTACCACCGACCGGCTCCGGCCCGAGTGCGACGACGGATCGACCCACTCGTTCGTCGTCGACGGCCTCGAAGCGGCACCCGCGGAGATACGC
>SLIS01000081.1 GCA_007135505.1 Halovivax sp. | reverse complement strand
TCCGCCGTTCGACATCCTCGAGTACGACTGTGACGCCCTCTACAGAAAGCCGGTGATCCAGGAGACGCTACACGAAGCGATCACCGAGCAGCTGCGGAGACAGGGGGAGTCCGAGTTCGCGCGCGAACAGGCCTCCCTGCTCGCGAAACGGGCGTTGCTCGAGGACGCCTACACCAGGGTTCGTCTCGACGATGTCGACGGCTATACTGCCCTCCGTGAACGCCTCGAGGCGCTCGAAGCGAAAACCGTCGAATGAACGGGCACAGTGATGTAACCGGCCGACGCTGCCAATGGCAATGCGTGGTCGCACAGCCGTAACCACTTACCTGTGGGTAACCTCACGGTTACAATTGTGTTGGCGAAAGATAATGTCCACGGGGGACGGAGTAGCTATTGGTCGAATTCAACCGGGATTACGCCGGTTCTAGCGACCCACTCGAGGATGGATCGTCATGCTGACGCTGTAGGAAGGGGGTACGTTCAACCACGCCTGCAGCGGAATCCGATCCTCGGCTCACCGGGGATTCGGCCACTCACAGTCGTCGTTCGACGTGAAACCAGGGAATACGTGTGACGAGTTCGAGACCCGAATGCAGTGACAGATGGATCGTGACCGTGACGCCCGAACGGCGTACGGTGGTGGTGTGTCACTGTCACTAAATCCGTTTTGTGTGGCTGTTCGTGTATCGAGTCAGGACAGGCTATTGTCGTTTTCGTAATCATTGCGCTGTCACGTTACGTGTTACTCGACCAGTGATTCATCGAGTAAACGAATGGGCACCTGATGGCGCGCGCCAACGGGTCGTTTGTTACATCCTCAAGAAGTGGGGTGAAATAAATAGTGTCATGGTCTACCGTGTGGGGAACTGGCATAGTATCATGCAGTCGGATATAAGGACAGGGGTGCCGTTTTAGGTCGTTGATGTCTTGCGATTACCTCGACGTACACGGTTGTACACTGGTGCGTGAAAACTGCCAATATCTGTCACAGCGCCAGGTTTATATACACCATCGAGCCTTGGAGCCGGATACAATGTCGACACCACACGACACCGGCTCTGAGCCCACTCAGGGCGGTCGAGTTCTTCCAGGGCACGTTAGATTCTACTGACGAAATCGCAACGACACGCGTTTTCGATACGACCCTGCGCGACGGTGAACAGTCCCCCGGTACGTCGTTTACAGCCGACGACAAACGCGAAATTGCTCGGATTCTGGACGAGATGGACACCCACGTCATCGAGGCGGGATTCCCCGTCAACTCCGACGCCGAGTTCGAGGCCGTTTCAGAGATTGCCGCCTCGACGGACACGACGACGTGCGGGTTGGCCCGCGTCGTCGACACAGACGTCGAAGCCGCGCTCGAGACGGGCGTCGAAATGGTACACGTCTTCGTTTCCACGAGCGACGTCCAGATCGAAGACTCGATGCACTCGAGCCGTGAGACCGTCGTCGAACGGGCAATCGAGTCGGTCGAACGAGTCACCGAGGCCGGAGCAACCTGCATGTTCTCGCCAATGGACGCCACCCGAACCGACGAGGCGTTCCTCATCGAGGTCATCGAGGCCGTCACCGAGGCGGGCACCGACTGGATCAACATTCCCGATACCTGTGGGGTTGCGACCCCGCGGCGATTCTACGACCTGATCGAGACGGTGGCCAACCATACCGAGGTGCGCATCGACGTCCACACCCACGACGACTTCGGGCTGGCGACGGCGAACGCGCTGGCCGGAATCGAAGCGGGTGCCGACCAGGCGCAGGTCTCGGTGAACTCCATCGGCGAGCGCGCCGGCAACGCCGCTTACGAGGAGTTCGTGATGGCCGTCGAGTCGGTCTACCAGGCCGACACCGGTATCGATACCACGCGAATTACAGAACTCTCCCAGGTCGTCGCCGACCGTAGCGGGGTTCCAGTTCCCTCGAACAAACCCGTCGTCGGTGCGAACGCCTTCTCCCACGAGAGCGGTATTCACGCCGCCGGCGTCATCGAGAACGCCGACACGTTCGAACCCGGCGTGATGACCCCCGAGATGGTCGGCGCGCGCCGTCGACTCGTCCTGGGAAAGCACACGGGTACCCACTCCGTCCGCGAACGGCTGGTCGAAACCGGGTTCGACCCGACGGAAACGGAGGTTCGGGCTATCACCCGTCGCGTCAAAGACTACGGGGCGGAAAAACGCCGCGTCACGGTCACCGACCTCGAGCGATTCGCCGAAGCGGAGGGCGTCGCACGACTCCCCGACCAGGACATGGAGGAGGTGCGAGCGTAAACATGTCCGTTACGGCCGCTTCCAACCGCCAGCACCGGCTGGCATCTCGAGCGGATGATTCGTGCAACGTTTGCCAGCCGGGGAAGGATTATATGCTTCCGGGTCACAAACTGTGTAGTAATGACGACCCGCGCCACGGATTCGGCTCGCTGTGCCCACAGCGGCGCGGTCGCTGCGCTCATTATTGTAGGGGCAGCCTAGCCCCTATTCACCCCCTTCCTCGACGCGAATTTGCACCTTACCAAGCGAGCAGCAATTGCGACACCGCAGCGACCAGGGATACACCCCCGACGATGTCACAGACACAGCCACCAACGGACACACGAACGCGAACACCCCGTTACACGACGGGACGGAGGTATCGATATCGATGAGCGAACGAGCGCCCACGGTTCCACCAGCGACGGAGACCACGTACGACGGCGACGCCGACGACGAAACGGCACCGACGACCACCAACGCCTCGAGGAGCGAGACCCATTCGACCCCAGTCACCTCGGGTGCCGAAGCGGTCGTTCGCGCCCTCGAGAACGCTGGCGTCGAGTACGCCTTCGGCGTCCAGGGTGGAGCGATCATGCCCGTCTACGACGCCCTGTACGATTCGACCATTCGTCACGTGACGATGGCCCACGAACAGGGGGCGTCCCACGCGGCGGACGCCTACGGGATTGTCTCGGGTGACCCTGGTGTCTGCCTGGCGACGTCTGGCCCCGGCGCGACGAATCTGGTGACGGGCATCGCCGACGCCGACATGGATTCCGATCCGATGATCGCGCTGACCGGGCAGGTCCCGACGGCGATGGTCGGCAACGACGCGTTCCAGGAGACAGACACGACAGGCGTGACGGCACCGATCACGAAGGCCAACACGTTCGCGACCGATCCGAACCGGGTCGGGACTGACGTCGGCGAGGCGTTCGCACTCGCGAAGGCCGGCCGCCCCGGCCCGACGCTCGTCGACCTCCCAAAAGACGTCACCCTCGAGGAGACCACCGGCGACGCCGACCCACCGGAAGCGAAAACGCCGGACACGTACGACGTTCCCGACCGGGCCGATTCGGATACGGTTCGTCGCGCTGCCAGGCGGATCGAGCAGTCCTCGAGGCCGGTCATGCTCTTGGGTGGCGGCGTGATCAAAGGCGACGCGACCGAGGCCGTGCGTGCGTTCGCGACCGAACACGAGATTCCGGTCGTGACGACCATGCCCGGTCAGGGCGCGTTCCCCGAGGATCACGACCTCGCGATGGAGATGGCCGGCATGCACGGCACCGGCTACGCCAACATGGCGATCACCCACTGCGACACGCTCATCGGCATCGGTACCAGGTTCGACGACCGGTTGACCGGGGGCATCGAGACCTTCGCCCCCGACGCAGAGCTGATCCACGTCGATATCGATGCGGCCGAGATCAGCAAGAACATCCACGCGGAGTACCCGCTCGTCGGGGACGCCGCGACGGTGATCGAGCAACTGGCGGACGAAGTGACCGAGTCGCCGTCGGCCACCAAGTGGCGCGCCCAATGCCAGCAGTGGAAATCCGAGTACTCGATGGCCTACAAGACACCCGACGACGAACCACTCAAGCCGGAGTTCGTCGTCGAAGCGCTGGACGAGGCCACGAGCGACCGGGCCATCGTGACCACCGGCGTCGGCCAGCACCAGATGTGGGCCTGCCAGTACTGGACCTACACCGAACCCCGCACCTGGGTCTCGAGTCACGGCCTCGGCACGATGGGGTACGGTCTGCCAGCGGCGATCGGTGCGCGCCTGGCCGCCGACGACGACCAGGAGGTCGTCTGCTTCGAGGGTGACGGCTCGTTCCTGATGACGATTCAG
>SLIS01000329.1 GCA_007135505.1 Halovivax sp. | reverse complement strand
GAGCCCCGGGGCTCGCGACCCTCGAGATTGAGGTAGAACCGGCCGGGGATGAACGAGTACGCGCGCGTCTCGTCGGCGATGTCCGCGAGCTCGCCGGGGTCGTCGGTTCGATAACTGAGCCAGCCTTCGTCGGCCAGCCACTGATTGCAGTGAACCTCGTAGTCGAGGCTCGTAAACCCGTGGTCGGACGCGACGATCAGCGTCACGTCGTCCGGAAGGCGGTCCCAGATTCGACCGACGTAGTCGTCGAGCTTCTCGTAGAATTCGAAGAAGTCCTCGGCGTACTCGCCGTCCCGTTCGTAGTCTTTGAACAGGAAGTGATTCACACGATCGGTCGTCATGAACACGCCCATGAAGAGGTCCCAGTCGTCGGCGGAGAGGTAGTGGTCGAACGCCTCGAATCGGGTATCGAGTGTCTCGTGTGCGTCCTCGACGAACGCCGCCTTGTCCGTCTCGTGTCCCAACTTCGGGTCGACGTCGATGCGGTAGTCGATCGATTCCAGGTAGCTCGCGACGGCTTCCGGGTGTGCCGCCGCGTCGAGTTCGGGGGAGAGAAAGCCGGAAACCATCCGTTGGATGGCCCGCTGTGGTGGAAACGTGACGGGGACGTTGAAGACACTCGCGTTCCGATCCGCATCGGTCACGCGGTCCCAGATTCGCTTCGCCTGAACGTCCTGGCCCATCGGGACGTACGTGTCGTAGGTGCCCGTTTCTCGGTCCTGGAATCCGTATACACCGGTCGATCCGGGATTCACGCCCGTGGTCAGCGAGGGCCAGCAGGCACTGGACTCGGGCGGAACGATACTCGAAATCTCACCAGCCGTCCCCTCGCTGGCGAGTGACGCAAAGTTTGGAAATCGATCACGGTGCCCGTCCAGGAGACTGAACGGCACGCCATCGATACCGATAAAGGCGACCCGCGGATCACCCTCTCCCCGCAACCGATCGAACAGACCCATGTTGGGCCGTAGTTCGACCGTCTACAAGAAGGTTCGTCTCGAGACACTGTTTTCGAGAATTGACCTGCCGGCCGATCGACCCGGTGTGCGTTCCGGGCCAGCGCCAGCGCGAGAACGACGACGGTCGAGGGGGTATCCGTCGAGGTGACGCGGGAATACGGTGTGGGGCCGGCTAGCGGTCGCGCGGGGATCGAGGGGTGTCGATTACTCGTCGTCAGGCGCCCGGTCCGCTGGCACCGGTTCGAAGTTCGTCGGAACGACGGTCGGATGAGCCATTCCGGCCCCGTCGACAGGTTCGGTGCTCGGCTGTGACGCGGGGCGTGCGGAACGCTGATTCGTCGCCATGGATGGCTGTACGCGCCCCTGCCCCAAAAGATTACTCATGCTCATAATGTATGCGTCGAGGGTGACCGATAACTGGTATGTATCGCTCCTGCGCTGATCGTGCCTACGCGTTCGGGTAGCAAGGAATTTCATCGTCCGCTCACAGGTGATAGACGATGACAGTCCTGACGCCAGAACGGGTGCCGTGGGTGACGGCGGTTCTGTCCGTGCTCTCACTCGTGCTCGTTATTAGCGCCGCCGGTGGGCGCATTCCCCCGTCGACGGTTCCGACGCCCCCGCCGCCCGTTCTCGAGGTCATCCCGACGCTCAACGTCCTCATTAGCGCGGCCGCGATCGGTACCATCGGTGCCGGCTGGCTCGCGATTCGACGGGGGCGGGTCGAGCGCCACCGTCGATTGATGTCCGTCTCGATCGGGCTGTTCGTCGCGTTCCTAACGTTCTACCTCTATCGGCTCGTGGCGACCGGCGGTGCGGCCGGGTTCGACGGGCCACGGGTCGTCTACCACTACGTCTATCTCCCGATCTTGATCGGCCACGTCGGACTCGCGATCGTTTGCATCCCGCTCCTGTACTACGCGCTGTTGCTGGCGCTCAGCCACGACGTCCAGGAGCTGACGAGGACCGCCCACGCCAGAATCGGTCGGATCGTCGCGCCGCTGTGGATCACGTCGTTCGCGCTCGGTATCGTGATCTACGTCCTCGGACGGGTGCTGTACTGACGGTGAACCGGGGCTCGTCCGGGGCTCGCCCGCTTCGTCAGTCGTCGGCGCCGACGTTCGACGTGATCGTCGGTCGCGAGACGTCGCGATCGGTTTCCTCCCCTTCGATGTCGTATGGGTACTCGCCGGTCACACACCCCAGACAGAGGTCGCCGGGAGCGGTCTCTAACGCCTCGGCGACGGCGTCGGTCGAGAGGAACGAGAGGCTGTCGGCGTCGATCGTCTCCGCGATCTCCGGGACGGTCCTGTCGGCGGCGATCAGCTCCTCCCGCGTGGCCATGTCGATGCCCATGTAACACGGGGCGACGATCGGTGGCGCCCCGATTCGCATGTGGACTTCCTCGGCGCCGCTGTGTTTGAGGAGCTCGACGAGCTGCGTCGAGGTGGTCCCGCGGACGATCGAGTCGTCGATCAGGGTGACGGTCTTGCCCTCGACGGTGCTCTTGATCGGGTTAAGCTTCAGCCGGACCGCCCGTTCCCGCTCGTCCTGGGTTGGCATGATGAAGGTGCGGCCGACGTACCGGTTCTTCATCAGCCCCTCGGCAAATTCAGGGCCAGTACTGTCGTCGTCCCGTGGCTCACCGGTCTCGGTCGTCTCGGTGGCCGCTTCCGCGTACCCACTCGCGAACGCTCGCCCCGAGTCCGGAACCGGCATCACCACGTCCGTCTCGACCCCGCTATCGGCCCAGAGCTTCCGGCCCAGTTCACGGCGAGCCTCGTAGACGAGGTGGCCGTCGATCACCGAGTCCGGGCGGGCGAAGTAGACGTGCTCGAAGAAGCAGTGTGCGCTGTCGTCGTGCTCGACGAGCTGGTAGGAGTCGAACCCGGATCCGTCGGGTTCCAGCACGATCAGTTCGCCCGGACGAACGTCCCGGACGAGCGTTCCGTCGAGGGTGTCGATCGCGGCCGATTCGGAGGCGAGTACGTACCCATCCCGGAGGCGGCCAATACAGAGCGGCCGGTTGCCACGGGGGTCCCGGACCCCGAGGACGGTGTCGTCGTGGCTGATCGTCAGCGCGTACGAGCCGTGGATTCGGCTCATCGTTCGTTTGACGGCGCGAATGAGGTCTGCCTCGAGCAGGTTACGGGCGAGGTCGTGAGCGATCACTTCGGTGTCTCCGTCGCTCGTGAACGCGTGACCGAGCCCGGCGAGTTCGTCTCGAAGCTCGTCGGCGTTCACCAGGTTGCCGTTGTGCGACAGGCCGAGCGAGCCGCTCTTGAACGAGACCGAGAATGGCTGGGCACAGCCCTTGTCGACGCTGCCGGCCGTCGGGTAGCGGACGTGACCGATCCCGGCCGAACCGGCCAGCCCGGCCAGGTCGTCCTCGTCGAAGACGTCGCCGACGAGTCCCATGTCGACGTGACTGTGTTGCTGAAAGCCGTCGTGAGTGACGATTCCAGCCGATTCCTGACCGCGATGCTGCAGCGCGTAGAGTGCGTAGTAGAGCGGTCGCGCTGCCTCCCGTTCGTCGAGGCTGACCCCGACCACACCACACTTCTCCGTCATCCCCGTCCGGAGGGGTGTCTCACCCCGCCCGTCAGTCATGTACGTCTCTTGCGAGTCCAGCCGATAAAAGGCTCCGTATTCGGACTGGAACTCGGCCGGTGTCCTGACGGCGACGTGTCTCGAAGTTTGTCATAGCCGGCTTCGCCTCTCGTGATGAAACGTGATGCCGGTCCCGGCAAGAAATCGTCGGTCGGCGTCGCTCAGTTGTCGCCCGCCTTGCCCTCCCAGGCGTAATCTCTGCGCTTTGCCGATTTGCCGAACCCACAGGCCGAACACTGCTCTTTCTTCGTGTGATACGAGGCCTCGCCACAGCGACGGCACGTGACGTGGACCGTCTTGTTCTTCTTGCCCTGACTCGGGGTTCCTGCGCCAGTCATGGAGTAATCGACACGACGTTATCGCCGCGTATAATCGTTGTGTCTTCGGCCGATGCTCCCTCGGCGTCCGGCGCGCTGGTCTTCGAGAGAACAAGGTTCATGTGCTGGTCGTATCCGTCGAGATCACCGACGTACTCCTCACCGCTTTTCAATCGAACGGTAACCTGCTCCCCGAGCGCGTCTTCGAGTACGTCCAGTGGGCGTCCGCTCATACGGAAGTGGGCAG
>SLIS01000186.1 GCA_007135505.1 Halovivax sp. | reverse complement strand
GTTCGTCGAACAGGTCGTCACGGACGAAGCGAGGACGGGCATGAAGGCGTTTCTCGACGGGGCGTAAGGCGGTTCGGCGCGGGGGCGATTTGAAACGCAACCGGTTACTCGATGCTGTCCAGCGCGTCGACGACGCGTTTGAGGATCTTGCGCTCCGCTCGCCGGACGTTCTTCGAGACGGCCGTGTCGGAGACGTCGAACTCGTTGGCCAGCATCTGTAACGTCGCCCCGCGGGGCTGGTCGAAGTAGCCCTTCTCGGCCGCGACGACGAGCGTTTGTCGTTCGGTGTCCGACAACTCGCGACAGCCCTCCAGCAGCGATTCGGCCGCGTCGGAGTTGTAGAGCAGGTCGAACAGCGGATCGAGTTCGAGACTCGTCCGCTCCTCGACGGTGAACTCGTTGTTGACTTCGAGCGCCGCGAGCGTGTCGTCGGCCGTCCGCTCGTCGTCGAACCCGACCTCCCAGCGTTCCTGGCCGTCTTCGATCTCGAACGGGCCGGTGATGAACCCGCCGTTGTCCCGGATCACCCGCATCGCGTTCGTTTCGCCGATGGTCGTCCGGATCAGCCCGACCCCCTCGTGCTTCTTGTGCAGGGAACACTCGTACATGTTCGAGTGGTCCTGCAGCGCGGACAGTCCCGATTCGAGCGACGAGCGGTCCGGCCCCTCGACCATCATCCGGGTCTCGAGCTGGCGTCGATCGGCATCGAACTCCCACTGGAGCGTCCGAAAGGAGACGTCGTGGTCGTCCGTGGTGTCGATGAACGGGCAATCGTACTGCTCCATGTCCATCGTGACGTCGATCATGACAGTCGTATACACACGAAGCCCGTTAAGTGTTCCCTGTTTCGCCCGCGAGTGACACCCTTCGGGCGATTTCCGGGCGAATCACGGTTCGCTGTTCGGGAGCGGCAGTCAGTTCGGTCCGGTGATCGTGTGGGAATCATCGCTCACGCCCCGCTGAACTCGTCTTCGATCGCCGCTCGGTCGAGCTTCGAGGGACCGCTCGTCGGCATTTCGTCGACGAACGCGAGGTGGGCCGGAATCTTGAAGCGAGCCAGTCGGCCGTCGAGAAACGCCTCCAGTTCGGTCAGCGTCAGCGAGTCGTCGCCCTCGACGACCGCCTTGCCGACGGTGCCCCACCGTTCGTCGGGGACGCCCACGACGATCACCTCCTCGACGGCCGGGTGGTCGGCGATGGCGTCCTCGACCTCGGGCGGGTAGACGTTCTCGCCGCCGCTTACGAACATGTTCTTCTTGCGGCCCTCGATGTGGTAGAAGCCGTCGCCGTCGACCCGGGCCAGGTCGCCGGTCGAGACCCAATCGTCGCCGAACGTCTCGGCGGTTTCGGCCTCGTTGCCCCAGTAGGCGGGTGCGGCGTGCGGCCCGGCGAGTTCGAGTTCGCCGATCGCGCCGCGCTCGACCGGCTCGCCGTCCTCGTCGACGATCCGCGCGTCGACGTGCAACGCCGGCTTGCCGACGCTCGCGACCTTCTCGGGGCCGAAGTCGTCGGGCATCGCGAAGTTGTTGGGGCCGATCTCCGTCAGTCCGTAGCCCTGCGTGAGGTCGACGTCGCGCTCGCGCCAGGCCCGGACGATCGAATCCCGACACGGGCCGCCGCCGCTCTTGACGAAGCGAAGCGTCGAGAGATCCGCCGCCTCCCAGTCGTCGTGGCGGGCCATCGTCCGCAACACCGCCGGGACGGCGACGAGCACCGTCGCGCCGTGGGACTCGACCTGGTCGAGGATCCGGCCGGGATCGACCTCCCGGTCCAGGATCAGCGTCCCCCCGACGCTGAATAGCGGCAGCGTCAGGACGTTCCAGCCGCCCGTGTGGAAGGGTGGAAACACCATCGGCGCGACGTCGTCCGGTTGCAACCCCCAGGCGGTGATCGTGTTGAAGCTGTTCCAGTAGATCGAGCCGTGGGTGATCGTCGTCTCCTTCGGCGTGCCGGTCGAGCCACCGGTGTGCAGGAGGAGGTGTGGATCCTCGAGCGATCGGTCGCGGGATTCGACGGGACCGTCGTCGGCCGGCACCGCCTCGGCGTACCGATCCCAGCCGCCCGCCGGCTCGTCGGTCTCGATCTCGAGGACGGGCGGATCGACGGACGCCCGCGCGATCGCGTGTTCGAGGCGCTCGACGTACGGCGACTCGATGACGAGCACCTCGGGGTCGATCAGGTCGAGCAGTTCGGCGAGTTCCGGCGGCGCGAGGCGATAGGAAAGCGGCGCCAGCACGCCGCCGGTCTTGCCACACGCACAGAAGAGATCGATCGACTCGATCCGGTTTCTGGTGACGAGCGCGACGCGGGCCCCGTCGACGACCCCGTACGATTCCAGCAGTCGCGCCGTCCGGTTCGCACGCCGATCGAGGTCGGCGTAGGTGAACGATCGGCCGCTTCCCTCGTCGACGATCGCGGTCCGATCGGGCGAGAGCGAGGCCCGACGGGCGCTCCAGTCGCCGACCCACTCGTAGGCTGGCTCGCCCCACTTCATGCGTCCCCCAGCGGGTTCGACGCGAGGAACGAGCGCAGTCGATCGGCCACGGCATCGGCTTCCTCGATGAAGAAGAGGTGGTGGGCCCCCTCGAACCGCTCGAAGGTCGCGTTCGGAATCGACTCCGCGAGCAACCGCCCGTTCGCGACCGGGAGGACCCGGTCGTCGGTCCCGTGTGCGACGAGCGTCGGGACGTCGATCGCGTCGAGGTCGTCGCTCGCGTCGAAGTTCAGCACGGCTGCCGTCTGGGCCTCCCGGGCGGCCCCGCTCGCGTCGCTCTCGAGGCGCCAGTCGACGATCCGCTCGACGAGTTCGGGTTCGTCCTCGTAGAACGACGGCGAGACGGCCGGTTCCATCCGGTACCTGATCGCCTCGCGGTCGTCGAGGGTCGCCGGCACGGAGGCGAGAACCTGCTGGGTCTCCGCCGGTATCGGCTCGGCGTCGGGGCCGCCCGGCGAGCTACACAGGAGCGACAGCGTCGCCGCCCGATCGAACGTCAGCGCGTAGCGCTGGGCGATCATCCCGCCCATGCTCGCGCCCACGACGTGGGCCCGGTCGACGCCTTCGGCCGCGAGCACGGCCTCGACGTCCGCCGCCATCCCCTCGATCGTGTAGGGACCCGCCGGTTCGTCGGAGTCGCCGGCACCCCGATTGTCGATCCGGATCGGCCGGTACTCCTCGGCGAGCCGGTCGCGTTGCCATCGCCACATCCAGCGGCCGTACCCCAGACCGGAGAGGAGAACGACCGGCTCGCCGTCGGCCGGCCCCGCGACATCGTAGGCCAGCTCGACCCCGTCGTGTGTTACAGTCTGCATGTCCACTGGGTTGGCACCGATCGGAAATGTACCTCGCCGTTCGAGTATCAACCCTCGCCTACAGGCCGGTCGATCCGAAACTGAGCGTATGCCAGTAGCCAGCCCCGGCGACGCCGCCACGGCGAGCCGGACCGCGACGCCCGAACGGATCGAGGACTTCGCCGCCGTCACCGGCGACGACAATCCGCTTCACCTCGACGACGACTACGCGAGCGACGGGTTGTTCGGCGAGCCGATCGCCCACGGCATGTTCGCGGCGGGCGTCATCTCCAGCGCACTCGCCGACCTGCCCGGCGACGTCGTCTACGTCTCACAGGACCTGCAGTTCGAGGCGCCGGTCTATCCCGAGCAAACGGTGACCGCGACGGTCGAGGTTCACGAGCGCCTCGAGGGCGATCGGATCGCCGTCGAGACGGTCGCCGAGACCGAGGACGGGACCGTGGTCACCGGCGAGGCCGTCGTCCTCTCGCTCGAACACGAGTAACCGAGTAACTCGACGACTGTTCCCCGTCATTCCGCGATCGGGCTCACACCAGGACGCGTTCGAGGTCGACGACGGTCCCCGATTCGGCCTCCGGATCGCCGACGAGGCGGCCGAGGCAGACGGCGGACCCGTTCGGCGTGTAGCAGGCGACGAGCGGGTCGGTCTCGTCCGGCGTTCCGACGTCCGCGACCGAAATGACCCCCGGCGCGTAGACGGGTGCGCCGTTGGCGACTTCGCGGGCCGCACTCTCCGCGATCGTGACCGACGGCAGCCCCTCGAGGATTCGCTCGGCCGGGTCGACGATCGAGCGTAGCGGTTCCGGATCGTCGTCCTCGCGCCAGAAGGC
>SLIS01000126.1 GCA_007135505.1 Halovivax sp. | reverse complement strand
CGACGGCCACCAGCCCTCGACGATGTACGGATGACTCCAGAGGGTCGCTTGCAGACCGACCGAGTTGAACCAGGCGTGGTACATCTCGCCGATCGCTGCTCGAGAGAACTCGTTGTTCTCGAGGAACTCACGGGTCGTCGCCGTGATCGAGTCGATGAACGCGTTCACGCATCGGGAGCGGGTGTGTGGTGTCGCAGACGTCGTCGGGCTCGTTTTCCGATAGTGTCGGTGGCCAATCTCGAACTGGTAGTCGAGACACGTCTTATCGTATACCGTGTCACAGCTATCCCGAATCCACTGTCCGAACCGCTCACGGGACCGTTCAAGCGAGTCGTTGATCGGTTCGTTGGTGTCGACTGCTACAACGTACTGCAAGAAATCGCGATCATCGGCAAAGCCGTCCCACGTCTCGAGGCACTCGTCGATCTGTGACTCGGGTTCGTCGCCTGCCAACTGAAGCGTCGCATCGTCTGTGGACCACATCACGGACTGCTTCAAGCGATCGAACTCGCCGGTGTTGCTGACAGACTCATCGCTGTGCGTGTATGGTGGTCACTGATCAAAAGATCGAAGGCCCGAAAGCCGTCACAAGACCGCTCAACGCGTCGTGACCGATCGCGGTGGAGAACGCACCACGAGGCCCGCGTTGGCAGCGTTTCGAAACGCTCGTCGGCCAGCGATGTACCAGCCAGTTCGAACGAGGTCGAACACATATATCGTATGCTGCTATACCGAACAGTTCCGTGTCCAATCCAACCAGGAGTCGCCAATCATAGAAGTGGAAAAGTAGTTGATTTCGTATGTGAATTGTGCTTTACAGAGTGATAGACACGTGTCTATTGACTAATAGTAGCCCTGTCCTATTCTGGTTCTACCAAATTCGGAATGATAATTCCATGAAATACTATTGGGAATTAAATACGTCTCAGACGCTCAAAACAACCAGTCTCGTAAATACACTGTTACAAGCTGTCTTCGACGTTCACTGGTCAACCAAGAAACGTCATGACACGCAGATCGGCTGGCAACTCGCCCATAGCAACGCGGGCGAGTCGCGCATCCTCACCACTGACAAAGGCTATGACTCGCCAATTACGCGATGAATTCCGGGAAAAGAACATAAGTCTGCTAATCAAGCATCGAGAGCCCCGTCATCGATCATGCGCGCAATGTGCGGATCAATGGGACTCTCTACCACCAGAAAGCGTTGTTTGACTCTGTTTTCTCGGTGTCCAAGTGCACGCTCACCCACACCGTATGTGTGCGAAGTAAATATTACAAATTTAGTAAAATCGTCCTGATGCGTGTCGTTGGGGGTATTAAACACACTATCAACTAGTGAAATTAAACGTGGTATGGTGATTCACTGCTGCCCATACGCATATTATATGATATAATTTCGCCATTCTATAGTAGCTAAAATTAAGAAAAATATAATATTATACTGAATAAGAATGTATTGTAGTGCTATAGGAAATGGTTGAAAGAAATCCCCAAAAGAACGCCGAAACTGACAGACGGCGTATCTTACAAGCGATTGGTAGTAGCGCTCTCGTAGGAACAGGCCTAATTGGAAGTGTCGGCTTAGGAACTGCTGACGAAGACGATTGGGAAACAGAATCACTTCCGCAAAATAAAGAAGCTCAACTTCGAGGTGACGTTCTCTCAACGGGAGCATTTAAAGCCATCCGAGATACGACTCGTGATCGAGGATTCAAACCGGAAATGGACAAGATTAGTGGACTCGTTATTAAACACAAAGAAGAGGAGATCGAACAACAAGCCCTGAGAATTCCATGTACGTCAGATAATTCAGAAGAGAAGAAAGCAGCGGCTGTTATATATGGTATTGTCGGGGAAAATAAGACACAAGCACGATGCCTGTCACAAAAAGAAGAAGAACCTGTGGTTGTTGATTCAGCTGTCACATCCTCGTCCGAAAACGCTAATTCAGATAGTATCGATGTGGTAACTCGTTACTACCTTTCAAAAGAACTGGGTGACAAAAATGCCTGAATTCGAGGGATACACGCACGAAACGACGGTAAATGTTAGCGAAGCATGTGACACAATATATAGTCCGGACGGATCAATCAATCAAGAGTTGGATGATAGAGGCGTAGAACGAGCCGATACAACAGATGCTCTTTGCGTTGTAGTCGGAATAGGTACGGCTATTGCTGGTACAAAAGTTGGACCCGTCGGTAGTGCCGGTGGATTTATTATTGGAAAACTTGGCTGCCAAGCGGGTGTGTATTCCTGTGTTGTTGAGGACTTCGCCACCGGGCTAAGTGGTTGCGGAGACCTTGAGCTAGAAATACACGTTCGGGAGGTAATTGAAACGGACGCAACCGGAGAACCACTATCAAATCAAGGACCTGTCCTCGTTGCTCCAAAATGTTCCGATTTATCTCTCGCGGACGTAATAGACGCGATAGAATCGATGGGAGGGGACATTCTTGAACAAGGTGATAGTCTAATTGATAATATAACAGATACTGGTGGTGATGTGGTCGATGATTTCACTGACACAGGAGAAGATATCGTCGATCAAGGTGCCAATTTCATTGGCCTTTAAGTAACCAGCAATCATTTACTTATTTGGTGGAACATCCATGGTTAACAGATATAAATTAGTTATATTATTTGGATACTCAGTATTTTTACTTGGACTGTTCACTTGGATACTTGGGTTCACTTTCCATGGCCAGGAACATATCAGCAACCCAACCTCAGAGTTCTCTTTAATTTCGACCGGTGTATTGGCTGTAGTGCTACATTATCTTGTACGTAAAAAAGAGAATAAATCTAAATCCTGAATCATGCTGCCAAATAAAAGTCAATAAACACTCTCGCGCCTAATGGAACATGAGTAAGTGAACGGTAACATAACGTATCGTCGCCCGGAACAATAACCACAGAACCGGTTGTCCTCAGTAGACTTTTGAGGTTTCTTGAAATACTAGTGGTCTAACGTGACCGAAGACAATGGATTTTCTGACGGAAATTAGACTGAGCCACAGTCGAAATCCTTCGAGGAAATCTACGGGGATCTCGGTGGCTCTCAGCGTGAGCTTTCGGACTTTACCTACCCAGACCCTGACGAGATACCGGAGCCGTACGTGTCCAAAGTACCCGCGCTCATTCGGCGGTACATCGAATACTTAGACTCACGTCTTGCATCGGGGCAGAACTTTCAGCAAGCGCTCGGGGAGACACCACTACCAGATCACGCATTCGACGATCAAATCCAACGCGTGCGGTCAAGAACGCTTGATTTCGAGACGGCAATGCGCGTGTGGCTGTTCATCCAAGCGACCGGGATGAGTCACCGCGAGTTCGCTGATAACTCCGAGCGGTCGTGGTTCCGGGAAATGCTCGGGATGGAACATGCAATTAGCCACCCGACACCCGGGAACGCAAAGCGGAACCGGTTCGACTTCGAACTTCGACGTTTCCTTTCCCAGTTTGGAGATGAGGTAGTGCGGACTGGTCATGAGTACGAAACGCACTGGCGGTACATCACGCATCATCCGGACTGGGAAGCCGACGGCGGCGGCGAGACGCGGATCGATCAAGACGTAATCAAAGAGCACGCCTCGAAGCGAGCGTGTGAGCTTGTCTTCCCGTATTGGAAGTGTGGGCGAAGTGACTTCGAACACCTTTGTCAGTTGCTCTATATGGGGATGGTAGACGCTTCGGCGGACAAAGGGCCGCGCCGGTACCAACGAAACACCGGCGAAGGGACCGCTTCAAGCCGGTTCAGAGACATTATCAAACGCTACTCGGAAGAAGACATCATCGAAGCGTTCCACCAGTCCGTTGGTTCGACCATTTCCGAGCTGCAAGACGCTGACGAGGACCTATTCCCCGACGATCTCCGCTTAGCACTCGACGAAACCGTTTCAGACTACTACGGTGAACCAGATCCGAACGAGAGAATGGCGGAAGTTGTCCACGGGATGCCCAAGAGCCACCCGTCGCCGTTCGCACTCAAATATGGGACGATCACCACCACGCGCGAGCAATCGCTCCCAATAATTCTCGGGCTGTACCGTCTCACCGCTAAGTCCGACTGGGGTGGCGAAACAACGCACAAACACGAAATCGTTGAAGGGCTCCTTGATCAAGCTGAGAGGTATGGGAATCCGGAGT
>SLIS01000107.1 GCA_007135505.1 Halovivax sp. | reverse complement strand
CTGCGAGCATCTCGATCTGGCGGGCCGTGTTGCCGCCGCCGGTGGGGACGACCGTCGCCCCGAGTTCCTCGACGCCGTCGTGGAAGCCGAGTCCACCGGTGAAGAGGCCGTATCCGTACGCGTTCTGGAACGTGTCCGATGGCTCGACGCCCGAGGCCGCGAGCGACCGTGCCATGACGTCCTTCCAGACCCCGAGGTCGTTCTCGTTGTAGGCGACGAGTTTCTGCTTTCCGGTAGTTCCCGACGAGGCCTGGATTCGCCTGAGATCCTCGTTCGGGACGGCGAACAGACCGTCCGGGTACTGGTCTTTGAAGTGTTCCTTGCGCGTGAACGGGAGCGCCGAAATGTCGTCGATGGACTCGACGTCGGACGGCGAGACGCCGGCCTCGTCGAGTCGCTCGCGGTAGAAATCGACGTTCTCGTAGGCGTGTCTGACCGTCTCCTGCAGTCGTTCCGTCTGTACCGATTCCAGTTCGTCTCGTGGCGTGGTTTCGATGTCGTGATACATTGGTCGTCAGTGGTCGTGTCTCGTAGTCGGCGGTCGTTCCGGGTGCGGTCGTTCGTGAGCTCCCGATCGAAGCGGCCCCGACGGGAGCGGCAGTCGTTCGATTCGTTGTGTGCCGGGTGCGTATATTGGTACCGACCGGCATCCGCTCGGCCGACGCTGGCACCCACTCTGTCGACGGTCGATGAGTGTGTGAGCGCTCGTGACGGACCGCGGTCGGCGGTCGTTCGACGCACACGTGGGTCGTTCGTGACGGATCTGTTCGGTCATCGCTATCGGTATGTTCGGTTCACCACCATCATGTCGTGATCCCCAGATACCTGTCGAGGACGGCCTCGTCCGCCTCGAGCTCCCGAGAGTGACCCTCCCAGACGATTTCGCCCTTGTCGATGACGTAGTTGCGATCGGCCAGTTCGAGGGCCACGTGAACGTTTTGCTCGACGAGCAGGACGGTGATCCCCCGCTCGTTCAGGTCGCGTATCGCGTCGACGACGTCCTGGACGATGTAGGGCGCGAGGCCCTCGGTCGGTTCGTCGAGCAGGATGAGGTCGGCGCCGCTCACGAGGGCGCGTCCGATCGTGAGCATCTGCTGTTCGCCCCCCGAGAGTGAAGAGCCGACGTTGTCCGTCCGCTCTTCGAGGTTCTCGAACGTGTCGAGGACGTCTCCGATCGGGAGTCCGTCCCGATCCGACGCACCCCCGTACGCGGCCAGTTCCAGGTTCTCGCGAACCGTGAGCTCGGGAAAGATCCGTCGCTCCTCGGGGACGAACGAGACGCCGCGCCTGGCCGTGTCGACCGCGTCCAACGCTCCGATCGACTCGCCGTGATAGGTGATCGTCCCCGCGGACGGTGTGACGATGCCCATGATAGTGCGCAACGTCGTCGTCTTCCCGGCGCCGTTCCGTCCGACGAGCGAGACGATCTCACCCTCGTCGACGGACAGCGAGACGCTTCGAAGGATCTGCGTCTCGCCGTAGCCCGCGTCGACGTGTTCGAGTTCGAGAAGTGACTCGTTCGTCATTCTACCATCCCCCCGAGGTAAGCGTCCTGAACGGCCTGATCCTCGGCGATCGCCGAGGGACGTCCCTCCGCGATGACCTGGCCCTGGTTCAACACCGTGATGCGATCCGAGAGTTCCATGACGAGTTCGATGTCGTGTTCGATGAGCAACAGCGTTCGATCGGCGAGTACCTCCTCGATGAGGTCGATCGTTCGATCGGTCTCCTCGATGCTCATCCCCGCGGTCGGTTCGTCGAACAGCACGATTTTCGGGTCGGTCGCGAGCACCATGCCGATCTCGAGTCGCCGCTTGCCGCCGTAGTCGAGCGCGTTCGCCTCCTCGTGGGCCAGCGACGCCAGATCGACCGTCTCGAGGACGTCGTCGGTTCGCTCGTTGATCACCTCGTACCGGTCGGTCGGTTTGAACAGCGATTCGAGGACCCCGTACTCCTCGCGGTGGGCCGACTGGGCGGCCAGTCTGACGTTCTCGCGAACGCTGAGCTCGCCGAAAATATTCAGTATCTGGAACGAACGTCCGATGCCGCGACGGACCCGCTCCTGGGGCGAGAGGTCGGTGATGACCGCGCCGTCGAACCGAATCGTCCCCCGACTCGCGGGGAGTGCGCCCGAGAGCAGGTTGAACAGCGTCGTCTTGCCGGCCCCGTTCGGGCCGATGATGCTCCGGAACTCGCCCGGGCGAACGGTCAGGTCGACGTCGTCAACGGCGGTGAACGCGCCGAATCGTTTGCTGAGACCGTCGGTCTCGAGGATCCACTCCGATTCAGTCGCGCCCGCCTGGTGCGTGTTACTTGCGGTCATCAGTCACCGTCACCTCCCTGCGGCTCGGTGGCCGCGTCGGTACCCGGTTCGCGCCCCCGGCGTCCCGTGAGAGACGGGGCGAGCTTCTCGGGTAGCGAAATCAGCCCTCGCGGGAGGAAGATCACGAACAGGACGAACGTGATGCCGAGGACGAGGCGCCAGCGGTCCGTGTAGTCCATGAACAGCTCCTCCAGCCCGAAGAACGCGACCGCGCCGATAATCGGCCCGTAGAGGGTCCCCATGCCGCCGAGGAGGACCATGACGATTACCTCGCCCGATTTCAGCCACTCCGCGGCGTCGGGAAAGACGGCCCCCGAGTTGAGGACGTACAGGGAGCCCGCGAGCGTCGCGAAAATCCCACTGACGACGAACGCCCGTCGCTTGTAGATCGTCGGGTCGTACCCGAGGAATCGAGCGCGTTCTTCGTTCTCCCTGATCGCCTTCAGGACGGTCCCGAACGGGGACTGGAGCATCCGACGGGTGACGAGGAACGTGACGACGAGCGTTGCCAGGACGATGTAGAAGAACAGCTCGGTACCCGTTACCGAAACCGGGCCGACGAAGATCCCGATATCGTTCAGGTCGACCCCGACGCCGCCGATCCCGTAGTACGTCGAGAAACCGAACAGTCCCTCCGAGCCGCCGGTGATCTCGCGGCCGAACCAGCCGTCGACACGGTACAGCATTCGATAGTATAGTTCGGCGAAGGCCAGCGTGATCATCGCGAAGTAGACGCCGTGAACGCGGATCGAGAGATAGCCGACGAGCCAGGCGACTACCGCGCCGGCGGCCAGCGCGACGACGACGGCGACGATGGCCGATCCAGTGACGTTGACCAGGACGATCGCCGAAATGTACGCACCGAGCCCCCAGAACAAGGCGTGACCGAGCGAGACGAGCCCAGTGTACCCCATGACGAAGTCGAGAGCCAGCGCGAACAGGCCCCAGATCAGCATCCTGACGAGCAACGACACGTAGTACGTCGAGTACAGCCAGCCGGCACCGAGTGGCACGATCGCCAAGAGCGCGATCATCGTGAGTCCGAGCCTGAGGCGTGTTTCGTTCGTCAGTAATCCGCCCGTGGTGCCGGTGAGTAACTCGCCACCTCCCTCCTCGAACTCGCTCCCGAACAGCCCCTGTGGCCGAACGAGCAGGACGCCGATCATCAGGAGGAAGATCACCATTCCCTCGACCTCCGGTACGTGCGGCCTGAGGATCGACTCCTGGAGGATGCCGACGAAGAGCCCGCCGACAGCCGCTCCCTTGAAGCTACCCAGTCCGCCGAGCACGACGATGACGAACGCCGGAATGATGTACTGCATCCCCATGTCGGGACTGATGCCCGACCGACCGCCCAGGATGATGCCGGCGATCGCCGCCAACGCAGCGCCGAGCCCGAAGACCAGGGAGTAGTATCGATCGATGCCGATCCCCAGGTTCTTGACCATCTGTCGGTCCTGCGCGCCGGCCCGGATGATGAGTCCGAATCGCGTGTACTCGAGCAGCGCCCAGACGGCGATCGCGATCGCGCCCCCGACGACGATGATGAAGAAGTTGTAAACGCTGAAGCTCGCGCCAGCGATGGAGACCGTTCCGCTGATCACGTCCGGCCGCGAAATGGGTGGTCTCGTCCCGGTCCCCCAGAACAGGTAGATCAAGTCGTTGATGACGATGACGAACCCAAACGTGAGCAGGATGTGGTACAGTGGATTCCGTCCGTACAGCGGCTGGACGGCGTATCGCTCCATACCCACCCCGATGATCCCGACGATGATCGGGGCGACGACGAGCGCGGCGATGAACGCCATACCGCCGCCGAAGATCGAACCGGT
>SLIS01000349.1 GCA_007135505.1 Halovivax sp. | reverse complement strand
AGACGAACTGGTACCGCCGCTCCGATCGTCGTCCCTAGTTCACCTTGAACGGGTTTTCGTCGTCATCGTCGTCGGTTTCGTATCGCTTTCTCGCCGAGATAGTAATCGTCGCTTCCGGGTCGTCCTCGTCCGCCCAGGGACTCTCGTACGCCGTCAATTCGAGATCGGTGATCTCCCAGTCTTCGTCCTCGACCAGTTCGACGAGTTCTCGTTGATCGGCGAGCATCTCCGGTTCCATGCTGTACGAATCGGTCCGATCCGGTGTAGCTCTTGTGCCGTCTGTCACGCGATTTCTCGATCAGTCACCCTCGAACTCCTCGAGGTCGCGTTCGATATCGAGTGCCTCGGTGACCAGCCGACGGTGGGCCCGCCGGAGCCGTTCGGATAGCGCCTGGTGGGAGATCTCCAGGTGCTCGGCGAGTGCTTCCATGTCGACCGTTCGCGGAATCTCGTAGTAGCCGTTCATCAGTGCCTCGACGAGCGTCTCGTACTGGGCGTCGGTGAGGCCGTATCGACTTCGCTCGTCGGTTTCGATCTCGTGAACGCTGGCCAGATCGACAGTGAGTCCAGTTTCGGTCGCCGTCTCGTACGTCCGAGAGAGCGCATCCCGCTCGGGAACGAGTACCCTGAGCCGCCAGTGGGCTCCCTCCCCTCTGGCGTCGAGGATCGATGCTTCCTCTGCCGTAAGGATCTGAATCGTCTCCGTGACGGCCTCGTCCCACTCGATTCGATACCGACGCTCCTCGTCGCTGTTCGCGAGCAACGTTGCGTTTCGGACCGTCGGATCGCTCCGTAGGGTCGCCTCGACTTGCTCGATCGCTTCGGGGACTCCTCGAAAGCGAACGTACGGCATTAACTGGCCTGGATCGGTCGCGACGACCGGCTCGATTGTCGCCTCGACTGATGGTATCTCGTCCAGCGTTCGGGCGAGAGCGAACTCGCTGGCCGGTATCACGAGTTCGGCGGTGGTGCCCATACACCCTTCCAACGTCCTCCAGCCAAATGAGTGGTCTTCAGTCGATCGAGAGCGTTGACCGGTCTGAACAGTAAGCACAGCTGACGTGAAGAAACCGAATCTGGTTACAGCCGCCGGTGGGAGTCGGATGATTTTAAGCACGACTGGTGGCTATCCCCGTCCATGCTCGCCGACGAGTTCGGTCGCGAGGTGACGGGGGTCCGCGTCTCGCTCACCGATCGGTGCAACTTCGACTGCGTCTACTGTCACAACGAGGGGCTCGGCGATACCCGCGGACCGGCGGCGCCACAGGAGAACGAGATGAGCACGGACGACGTGGTTCGCTTTCTCGAAGTAGCGGCCGAGTTCGATGTCGAGGCCGTAAAGTTCACTGGCGGGGAACCCATGCTTCGGGCGGACCTCGAGGAAATCATCGCCAGGACGCCCGACGAGATGGCCGTTTCGATGACGACGAACGGGACCTTTTTGCCCGGCCGTGCGGCTGCTCTCGTGGAGGCGGGCCTCGAACGCGTCAACGTCTCACAGGACGCACTGGATCCCGATGCGTTCGCCGAGGTCACGAAGACCGGCGCCTACGACGCCGTCCTCGAGGGCGTCCAGGCGGCCCTCGACGCGGGACTCGATCCGGTCAAACTCAACATGGTCGTCTTCGAGCGGACGGCGGGGTACGTTCCCGAGATGGTCGAACACGTTGCGGCCAACCCGGGGCTGCAACTGCAACTCATCGAGTACATGCCCGAGCTGACGGGCAACCCGGAGTGGGCAGTCGACATTCAGCGCGTCCACGACTGGCTCGCCGAGGAGGCGGCGGTGATCGAGCACCGCGATATGCACGATCGCGCGCGCTACTGGATCCCGAGCGACGAACCGGTGAACGAGTCGTCAGGCACTGCCCCGGAACCCCCGGCCGAACTGGATCGACCGGCCGGAATGGTCGAGATCGTGGATCCGGTGGAGAACCCGACGTTCTGTGCGAACTGTCACCGCGTCCGCGTAACGCACGAGGGGTACCTCAAGGGCTGTCTCAACCGGAACGACGACCTCCGGTCGATGGGCGAGATGCGAAAACCGGAGATCCGCGAGACGTTCCGCGAGGTAGTCGCCAACCGCGTCCCGTTCTACGGCGAGTACATGGTCCGTACCGACGACGGCGAGTGGGAACTGAACGAGAAGTACGTGGACGCCGCGTCATCGGCCGATTGAAACGGGTCGCTCGGAAATCCGGCCCGACCGGTGGTTCGCACGATCGGTCGCGGCAACCAACCTCCCCGATTCCCTTCCGCGGCGGTTCGATGCGAGTCTCCCGACTCACCGTCCGACGACGTTCTCGTTCCATCCCAATCGAGTCCCGAGCGCCAGCGTCGCGGCGATTCCGGCCAGGAGGATGACGACGAGGGCGTCGAGGGTCAGGCCGCGCGCCGAGACGACGTAAATCCCGTAGGCGAGGCCGCCGGTGGTGAGTCCGACCGTCACACTCGACAGGACGTACCAGAGTTCCAGTCGAATCGTATCCGCGTCCCGGCCGAGTTGCCGCCCGAGTCTGATCCCGGCGCCGCCCAGGTCCCACGCGACGACGAGGGAGATCGTTCCGACGAGGGGCCAGGCCGGCGGGGCGGCGACGGCGCTGAGTCCGACGCCGACGACGCAGACGAAAGCGCCGAGATCGAGTATGCGGCGAGAACCGCGCGCGAGTCCCGCACTGAAGAGCACGATTCCCAGCGTTCCCACGACGGTACCGGGAATGGGGTCGATCACGGTACTCAGGACGCCGCCCAGGACCGCAAACAGGGCAACGGTGCTCGCGATCGATGTCGGTCGCTGGTTCAATTCACTCATCGAACGACCTCCCGACGCGCGTAGCGCTGGAGCAGCGCTTCGATCGGCTCGTCACTCGGCCAGTCCAGGACGGGGATGCCGTTACGGTGGAGACTGTCCCGCCTGAGCGTCCGACAGATCCGGGCCAGTTCAGTTTCCGTCGAGACCGTCGTAGTCGGGTCGGGACTGATCACGGTGACCGGGTGCCCGCGGGCAGCGAAGCGCCGGGCGATAATCGATCCGCCGAAGTCGGCCAGCGGCGTAAAGAGAATCACCTGGGTTTCACCGGTGAGTTGTCGTCTGAGCTGTCCCACTTGCGAGATCCACATATTGGAATCGGGAGCCGGGACCGTCGAGAACTGTGGATGTCCGGTCAAGGCGTTCTGGATCTCCAGGCGGTGCTCGGGGCCGGCAGCCGGCGGGATCCAGCACGTGTCCGCGAGTACCTGCTGGCTGCTCACCTCGTCCACGTTCGACCGCGTCGTTGGGCCGATGGCCGCCAACCCGACTGAGTCTCCGTCCTCGAGCAACCGCACCGCTACTCTCCCGGTTGCATCGACGGATCGATCTACGGCGTGCATTGCTGTACCTTCGGGTGCGACGTAGGCTTCCTGGCGGGCATCGACGACGAGGAGTACCCGCGTCGCCCGCTCGGTGTGGAACTGGATCGTCGCGAGTTCCCCCGTTCGCGCCCGTCGGTTCCAGTCGATTCGGTTGATCGGGTCGCCGTCTTGATACTCGCGGATCGAGTGAAAGTCGGTGCCCGAGCCACCCTCCTCCGTCGTTAGGTGTCCGGTTCGTCTGATCGCCGAGAGCCGGAGCGGAACCGCCGACGCCGTCGACCGGAGACGAGGGGTGCACGAGATCGTCGTCGACTCCGGGACCAGCATCGTCCGTTCGCCCGACCGCGAGACGTCGCCGACGATCACCATCGCCGGATCGAACCCGTGCGTTCCCGGTCTCGCCTCGATCGCGTATTCGAGGATTACGGACTGTCCGGCCCGTAATGGGGTTCCGACGCGACAGGTGCCGTCGCTGACCTGAAGCGCTCCCGGAACGCCGTCGATGATCTTGACGTCGAACAGCGACCGCTCGCCCACGTTCGTGATCGTAGTTTCGACCGTGACGGTCTCTCCCGGTTCAGGCTGCTGGGTGTCGACGGAGCGGTCGACGCGGAGTCGTGGCTCGGACACGGCGGTCGACCTGGCGACGCCGGCGTACCCGATCGCCGCCGTTCCGGCGAGGAGCAACCCGGGCGACTCCAGAAGCGCTCCAGTCCCGATCGCCCCGAGAGCGATCGCACCGAGGCCCCACCAGTGGCCGGTTTCGACGCGTGCCAGCGAAACCGGGCGCTCCGGGTTGCGGCTCGT
>SLIS01000429.1 GCA_007135505.1 Halovivax sp. | reverse complement strand
GTCCGGCGGCGTGGCCGGCGTCTCGGTGCTGAAGCAGTGCGATCCCTCGCGGACGTTCCACCCGTAGTTGCCGCCCTTCTCGATCTGATAGGCCGGCTCGTAGAGGACCTGTCCGGGATCGGCGACGATCAAGCGATCGTCGTCGCTGAACGTGATGCCGAACGGGTTACGCAGCCCCCAGGCGTAGTACTCCGCGAGGCCCTCGCCTTCGAGTTCTTCGCCTTCGGCGAAGGGATTGTCGTCGGGGATCGCATACCCCTCCCCGTCTTCGGGGCTCGCGTCTTCCTCGTCTAAGTCGAGGTGGATGAGCGATCCGCGGGCCGGGTGTTCGGTCGGGTCGCTGTCGACGTCGAGCCGGAGGACGCCGCCGAACAGATTCCGGGTCGTGTCCTGTCCGTTGCCGCCCTCGTTCTCGTCGTACCAGTCGTCTACGTGGCCGTCCAGCCGATCGTCCGCCCCGCCGCCGTCGCCCATCGGCAGGTAGAGGTAGCCGTCGGGACCGAACGCCATCGGGCCCGCGTTGTGATTGTACTGGGGCTTGTAGAACTCGATGACGCGGCGCTCGGAGTCGGGGTCGGGAGTCTCGCCGTCCTCGGCCAGTTGAAACTCAGAGACTACCTGGACGTGCGACCAGGTGTCGGGCATCTCCTCGACCGGGGGCGCGCTGTAGCTGAGGTAGAAGCGGCCGTTGTCCTCGAACTCGGGGTGGAATTCGATGCCGACCAGCCCTCGCTCGTCGTAGTCCTGGTCCGGGTCGGCGTAGTCGTCGCCGTAGAAATCCTCGGCGACCGCGACCATCCGGTCTTCGATATCGAGCCACGGGTCGTCCGCCCGGCCGTCCTCGTCGATCGAGTAGATCTGGCCGGTCTGGTCGGTGACCAGCATGTACTCCGTCCCCGGCGGGTCGGCGAAGTCCGTCGGCGCAACCAACCCCTCGGCGACGGGATTCGCGCCGACCGTCGGCCCCTCGGGGAAATACCGCTCCGGTTCGTCGGGATCGACCTCGTCGACCGGTTCGTCGGTCGTGATCTCGCCGCGCATCGTCTGTGGATGGGGCGCACAGTAGTACTCGCTCATGGCGGCGTCGGCGGTGAATTCGACCGTCTGGGTCTCGCCCTCCTCGCTCACCAGATCCGTTTCGAGGAGGTGGGTGCCGTCCGCGTCGATGATGACGAAGTTGTGGGCGACGCCGTCTAGATTCTCCCAGGTCAATTCGTACGATTCGCCCTCCTCGAGTTCTAGCGTCGGATTTCGCTCGTCTTCGATCGCTTCGGGAGCCCGGCCGATCCAGCCGTCGCTCTGGCCGCCGAGTTCGATTGGGTCGTCCGGATCGAGTTGCGCCGCGGTGAGCCCGGTCACGCCCGCGACGGCACCGGCCGCCGCGACGCTCCGGAGGAACCACCGTCGCGGAAGCTGGCGCCCGTCGAACGTGCCGTGGCGTACGCTGTGCCCCTCGCCCGTCTCTCGTGCGTTCGGATGGGTCATGAGAAGATTCGGGTTCCCGTACAGCCAGCCCGTCAAAAAGTTGCTCTCACTGTTTACACGTCACCGGAGCGCTTTCCCGGTACCGTCGTCGGGTATCCCCGTATTAGCGGCGCGCATCGAACCGCCCGGACACTCGTCGGGCGGGGTGACATCTCCGGCGCGACCCGACCGCCGTCCGTTCTCGCGTCGGCGATCGGCGATGTCACCCCAAACACCCGTTGGAGAACGGTAACGTTGCGTTGGGGCAAGGTCGGGGACGCTCGTTCCACCGCGGTAAATCGGAGCAGTGAGCCGGGACCGGGCACAGACCGGGGAGCCGAAGCCGGGCAGACCCGGGAGCCGAGACCGGACAGGTGACCTCCGGGACCACGTGTGATTGCTGCCAGGCGTACATTTTACCGGGTTGACAGAGTAGTGGACTGACGATGCTATACGAGCAGGTCAGCGATCTCGCCCTCCGCGTCGACGGGTACGACCTCGAACTCCGCGAGCGGGACACCTCCAGTGGCTTCCTGCGGGCCACGACCGTCGTCTCGCTGTCCGGCGACGGCGAGACCGGACGGGGCGAGGACGTCACGTACGAGACCGACGATCACACCGCGCTCCAGGAGTCGTCGGTGACGTTCCCGCTTTCGGGCGAGTATACGCTCGAGGAATTTTCCGCACACTGTGGCGAGGTCGATTTCTTCCTCGGGGACGAGCCCGACCAGTCCATCTACCGAAACTATCGGCGGTGGGCGTTCGAGAGCGCCGCGCTGGATCTCGCGCTGAAACAGGCCGACACGACCCTCGCCGACCGACTCGACCGGACGTACGATCCGGTGCGTTTCGTCGTGAGTACGCGCCTGGGGGACCCGCCGACGGGCGACCGCGTCGTCGAGTGGCTCGACCGAAATCCCGACCTGGAGTTCAAGCTCGATCCGACCTCGGCGTGGACGGGCGACGTCGTCGATCGGCTGGCCGCGACCGGCGCCGTTCGAACGCTCGATCTGAAGGGCCAGTACCACGGGACGACCGTCGACCAGCCCGCCGATCCGCCCCTCTACGAACGGGTCATCGAGGGCTTTCCGGACGCACTCATCGAGGATCCGGCGTTGACCGACGAGACCCGGCCGCTGTTCGACGGTCACGAGGAGCGCGTGACGTGGGACTACCCCATCCGCGGCGTCGAGACGGTCGAGGCCCTGCCGTGGGAGCCGGAATGGCTCAACATCAAACCGTCCCGGTTCGGCTCGGTGCGGTCGCTGTTCGACACGATCGACTACTGCAGAGAACGCGATATCCGGCTGTTCGGCGGCGGCCAGTTCGAACTCGCCGTTGGCCGAAAGCACCTCCACGCGATCGCCTCGCTGTTTTACCCTGACGCTCCCAACGACGTGGCGCCACCCGCGTACAACGATCCCGCACCCGGCGACGACCTTCCGTCGAGTCCGCTCGAGCCGCCATCGTCGTCACGCGGGCTGGAGTGGGAGTGAGATCGAGAGCGTGTGGTCGAGAGAATAGGGGATGAGAGAGCGTTCGCGAGCTGGTACTCGTCGAGCGCACGAGTTCGTAGTGGCAACCCATCCGACCGTCCGAGGCGATCAGGCGATGGTCGGATAGGAGTGTCCGACTAATCCACGGGAAGCCCTGGGGCGTGACCCCGAGGCGGTTCACCACGATTCGCTACCATCGGCCGTACAACATACGCACCCTGTGTGTGATCACGGCCGCCTTCGAGCGCCAGTCGGTTCGTGCTGCAGTAGCGCCGCAGACGACCGAACCGCTGTTAGCAACGGGCTGGCGACGACAGCGACGGGTTCAGCGCGGTCGTCCTATTCCTCTCTCGGGCTCGTTCCCGTCTCAGGCTCGTTTCCGTCTCGGCTGGTCAGTCACGCGGGCTCGTGGGCAGGGAGCGTGAACGAGAACGTGGCGCCCTCGCCGGGTTCGGACTCGACCCAGATCTCGCCGCCGTGGCGCTCGACGATGCGCTTACAGAGTGCGAGGCCGATGCCCGTTCCCGAGTGCTCGTCCTGTCCGTGCAGGCTCTGGAATACCTCGAAGACGCGCCCGCTGTCGTCCGGGTCGATGCCGATCCCCTCGTCGCTGACCGAGACGAGTACCTCCGAACCGTTCCGTACGGCCGAAATATCCACCCGTGGCGGGTCCTCGCTGTACTCGATTGCGTTAGACAGCAGGTTCTGGAACACCTGGCGTAACTGTCCCGGGTCACCCTCGACGCGAGGCAGCGACTCGGCCGAAATCTCGGCATCGCTCTCTTCGATTCGCATCCGAATGTCCTGGCGAACGTCCGCGAGAACGGCGTCCAGCTCGACCGGCTCGAAGGGATCGCCGCGCCGTTCGACCCGCGAGTACTCGAGCAGCCCCTCGATCATGTTGCGCATCCGGTCGGCGCCGTCGATGGCGAACTCGAGAAATTCCTCGCCGTCCTCGTCGAACTCGTCCGCGTAGCGGCGCTCGATCAACTGGAGATAGCTCGTGACCATCCGCAGGGGCTCCTGTAAGTCGTGTGAGGCGGCGTAGGCGAACTGTTCGAGACGGTCGTTGGATTCCTCGAGTCGGCGCTCGAACCGCTTGCGCTCGGTGAAATCGGCCAGGGCGCCAGGGAACGACACTGGCGTCCCGTCATCGTCGTACTCGACGTGACCGCGCGCAACGACCCAGCGGAGTTCGTCGTCGGCGTCCCAG